>SKKO01000085.1 GCA_007123715.1 Balneolaceae bacterium
CGATAACATATGTCAGCTTACCGCCTGTAATGTCCTCACCGGTCCTTTTTGTCCATTTTGGTGATGTACTGAAATTTCGAATATCATCCAGTAACTGAAAAGCAACCGAGAAGGATCGGGAAAATTCAATAGCGGTTCTTTCTCTTAATTCAGTGGTTTCCGTCAGCATGGCGGCTATCTTTGTCAATCCACATGGGCCTGAAGCAGTTTTGTAATCATACATTTGCAGTATTTTGGATTCAATGTCACCCATAAGCCAATGTTTTAGATTTTCTTCAGACAGTTCTTTCGACCAATAAATATCCATGGTTTGCCCGAAATGAGACTGAACAAATGTATTCATCATGATTTCATGAATCCGTAGTTTTTGCCGGTCATTCAGATACTTATGATGATACAATTCAACCGATGGCAAGAAATAGAGGGTATTTCCGGCATTAATGGCTACATCGAGGCCATACTGAAGGTGTAATGCAGGTTTCCCGCGTCTCAGTTCAGAATTATCCTGAATATCATCAATGATAAGAGATCCGGAGTGTATGAGTTCAGAAAGGCAAACTCCTTTCTCGTAATTAACAGCCGGTTTACCAAGTGCTTCCTGTATCCAGATACCAAAAATTGGCCGCCATCTTTTCCCTTTACGCAACATCAGGTCCCAAACCGGTTTACTGATCAATTCTGTGAGAGCAACCGGATCATTTTTCCATGTTGGTTTGCCAGCAAAACGTTGAATCGTACTCTCTGTCATTGTTTTTGGAAAGAAATCCCGGATATTACTTTCAACCCGTGCAACCAATTTTTCAAGGTGTTCATTGAAATCAAAAATGTAACCATAACCATGAAATTCACCCCGCGCGATACCGGTTACTTCCTCCCCCATATAGGTGCCTTTCACGAAACCGGCCCCTTCCCATAACGTTCTTTCTAATCCAAAATACGGTATTTCCTGGTTTTCGTGAACCGGAGTAAAGGTCAGTTGCAGTTGAGGCTCTTGAATCTCCAGTTTCCAATACAATGGAAAGTCAGTTAATGTTTCAGGGCTTTGCCAATATTCAACTGGTTCTGCTTTGAAGTCGGCAATTAACTCAAATTCTTTATTTTCCTTCAGAAGAAATGCCCTTTTTCTGATAACTTCCCCTGTTTTAATGAATTTCAGAATTGAAAAAATAGCGTATGTGCCATTGCTGAGTGAAATTCCGAACCAGTCCCATCCCACAACTTCTTCCTGACAAGTTGGAAAGATATATGTTTTATCTTTTTTTCCCCACTGATGATCCATCCAAGCCTGTCCCGAAACCGGATGTTTATTTGCCCGGCCGCTAAGTGTTAAATCAGGATAGCAATGATAGATTGTATACCCAATAGCGCCATCTTTCTTTTCTTCCGATTCATAGCGGTATCTTTCTGTATTGGGTGTTAGACTAACTGAACATTCATCACCGTTTTCACCAAGAGGAAACGTTAGCAGGAAAAATTTGTCTTTTTGTTTAAGGGTAAAGTTTTCCCATTTTATCTCAAGTTTGTTTGGATCAGGATGTACCTTTACATTTTTGATTTTTACCGGCTCAAATTGCCCGTGTTCTTTCAGCTCCTTTTTAAATTGATCAAAAAGTTCTGAGTCCATTACACTATGAGATACGGTTTGCAGAAGCCTGTTATATTCTTCAAAATATTTTTGATCAATCAGGTTTAATGCATAATGTTTTTTGGTTTCCGTATTTAGAAGTGAAAACAACAGGGAATAACAGTTTTTATCTAAATCATGAGTATCCGAAAAATTGTGACGAAAAAAGCTAACCATAAAATAATGTCGCGGCACTTTTTTTCCTTCAAAATATCCATTGTAAAACCACCACTCAATATCATGGTCGGTATTTGGAGCTTCAATGGGAAGGCTTCTTTCGATAGAGATAACTTCTTTCATTATTGTAGGTAATATTTTAAGATGTAGATATGTTCTCAATAAAAGATTTTGGATTCTTTCTAAGGTCAGGGATTTTTCCCTGTAATGGCAACGCAATTCATCTACAATTATAAATTGAAAAGTAGAGGCATTAATTATTAAGAAGTAATTTAGATAATTAGATATAAATTACATTTATTTCAATCTATTAAAATTTAAAAATATGTTGTTAATGTATAGCGGGAGAAATGAGGCAAAAAATTTTCTGATTGTCATTGCAGTTATTTTACTTTCATTTGGATGCAGCTCAGAAAATCAAAATGAAATGGAGACAAATCCGGCATTAATAAATGCAGCTGAAGACCTTAATCATATTCTACCGCAGCACCAGGGACTGGATACTTTTTTAGACAGTGTAACGGTAAATCTTAACCGAATGAATTATTATTATTCTTTGGCCGGGTTAACACTTGATCAGTATCATAATGAATCTCTTCATGATTCTCTCTATAATGCTGCAATTGAGAGAATACCTTGTTCTTTGTGGAGGCCCGAATATATGCAGGGCGTTGATGTTTCATTTACATATTTTTCCAGTGATGGGGAGGAACTGATTCAGTTTACGGAATCCCAAGGAACCTGTCATTAATACTATCAGCCTGAGTTCGATTATGAATATGTCTTAGAACTCACGAAAAAGCAGATTATCAGCCTATTTCGGATTGTATCTTTTCATCAATTCAAGAGCATTAAATGCAGACTGAATCACCAGAGGGATACCACCCCCGGGATGAGTACTGCCGCCAACAAGGTATAGATTACCGATACCCCTAAGTTTATTTTTTGGACGCATAAATGCTGAAAATGCATCATTGGATGAAGTGCCGTAAATACTGCCCCGGTTTGAGCGGTAAAGTTCAAGAAAATCTTTCGGATTGATCATTTCGAAAACTTCTATCGATTTTTCAAGTCCGTCCAGACCGCGCCTTTCAAGCTCTTCAATAACAAACCCGCTGTATCTTTCGGTAATTTCATCCCAGTCCTGATTATCTTGAACATAAGGTGCATTAATGAGGACAAATAAATTGGAAGAATTTTGAGGTGCATCACCCGGGTCTGTCCATGATGTATTGGCAATGTAAATGGTGGGATCCTGTGGCAGGTGTTTTTCGTCGAATATTTCTTCAAATTCCCGCCGGTAATCATTTGAAAAGAACACATTGTGGTGTTTTAATTGATGCCACCTGTTCCTGCATCCTATCATCATGACAAAACCGGAGCAGGATGGTTCAAGCTTATTCTGTTTGGCTTTTCTGGAATTTGAAATGGTGTCTGGTGCAATTAAATTCAAAATCGTATCTGTGGCATCAGAATTTGCTATCACGGCATCCGCTTTGATATGTGTACCGTTTTTTAAAAAAATACCCTTTACCCGTTCCCTTTTTACATTAATTTGATGAACAATCTGGTTAAAGTGGTATTCAACACCGAGTTTTTTTCCGAGCTTTACCAAAGATTCAACGATCCGGTACATACCTCCCGGAACATAATATCCACCCATGTTTAGCTCAACGTGCGGAATCACATTGAGCGTGGCAGGAGCTTTGAAAGGGGATGAACCATTATAGGTAGTAAATCTTTTGAAGAATTGTCTGAGGTGGGGGGAGGAGATTTTCTTATCTACTTTTTGAGATACAGTTGAAAAAGCATCAATTCCAAGAAAATCATAATATTTCAATTTTTTGTAATCAGTAAACCCATATAATGGGTTAAACAAAAAAGCCTGTGAGGTTTTGCGATATAGATTTTCAGTCCGCTTTAAAAAGTTCGCATACTCATTCACAGAATTTGGAGCAAATTTTTCAATTTCGGCTGCATTGGCTTTCTTATCGAAATAGTTATCGAAGACAGTACCGTCCTGAAAAAAATATCTTGCCAAAGGTTCCAAATCCCTGTAGTGCAGATAGTTCTCAAGTTTTTCATCACATTTCTCGAATAATTTTTCGAGTTGAAACGGCATTGTAAATAGTGAAGGGCCTGTATCAAATCGATACCCGCTTTTTTTAAGTTGCTGCATCTTACCGCCTGGTGTACTGTTTTTTTCATAAACAGATACATTATATCCTTGTGCAGCAAAAAGGCAAGCTGATGCAAGGCCACCAATTCCGGCACCAATTACAATAATGTGTTTCCCATTATCTTCTTTTCTCAATAATAAACAGTCTTAGCCTTTTAGTTGTCGTTTTTTCTTGTACACTTCGCAACAGCCTCTATGTGATAGGTTTGAGGAAACATATCTACGGGCTGAATCTCTTCAATTTCGTAATAATTTTTCAATGAATATAAGTCCCTGGCCATGGTTGACGGATTACAACTCACATAAACAAGCCTTGGAACTTTAAGTTCTGACAATTTTTCGACTACATCCGGATGCATACCGGAACGCGGCGGATCGGTTATGATACAATCCGGCAGCCCATAGTCGGCAAGAAATTGATCATTTAAGATATCCTTCATGTCGCCAAGAACAAAATTGACATTATGAACATGATTTTCGACTGCATTAAATCGAGCGTTATCTACTGAAATTTCAACAATTTCGATACCGGTTACCTGTTTGAAGGTATCCGCCATGAATAAAGATAATGTTCCCACGCCACAGTAAAGATCAAATAAATGGGTGTTGTTTGTGCCATCGCAATATAATCTGGCTACATTGTATAAGACTTCAGCCTGCTTGGTATTGGTCTGAAAAAAAGCATTCGCATGAATTTTGAAGTTGTGGCTTCCTATGCTGTCAGTAATATAACCCGGACCATAAAGAATCTTTTCATAGCGACCGATAGCGGTTGGATTATGCTGGTCATTTATGTTATTGATAATAGTTGTAATTCGGGGGAACCTATTTATCAGGTTTTCTGTCAAGGCTGCCATTGTTTCCGGCTGATCTTCGAACGTAACAATATTCACCATCAGGTCATCCGTATAATGGGAATTTCTCAAAACAAGGTGCCGCATCAGGCCTGCTTTACGATGCGTATCAAAAGCGGGAATATGATTCGTGATACAATAAGAGCGTACAAATTCCAGAATTTGATATGAAATATTATCCTGTAGGTGACATTCATTTAAATTCAGAATTTTATCGTACCTGCCGGGTGCGTGCAAGCCTGCTGCAAACGCTTCGTCGTCTATGAACTCTTCTGAGCGAATTTCTTTTTCGGAGAGCCATCTGCGTGTCCCGAAACTATATTCCATTTTGTTCCGGTAATAAAGATCATTTTCACAACCGATAATGGGTTTTACAATTTCTGCGGGCAAACCAGCAATTCGCTCCATATGATCGCGCACATGCTGCTCTTTAATTTTCAGTTGTTCTCCATAAGGAAGGTGCTGCCATGTGCATCCGCCGCAAACTTCGGCATGGGAACAAACCGGTTTAATTCTCAGGGGAGAAGGGTTAATGATTGAGGTGACTTTCGCCTCAAGAAAATTTTTCTTTTTATTTATGATTCTGGCTTCCACCACATCACCCGGAGCGGTATTGGGTACAAACACGGCCTGGCCCTCATAACGTGCCACCCCCTTACCTTTAAATGCCGTTGATTCAACAGACAACTGAACAACCTGCCCTTTTTTTATGCCCATTTCTGGTTTTTAAGATTCAGGTTCGTATTGGGATTTGAGCAAAATGGAGAAAGCGGATTCCACGCCAATATGCTCAGTGAGCTGCCTCATGGTCAGTTCCAGCTGTTTCATGGTTTTTGTTGAAATAGCCTCAAGAAATTTCACGGCAGTTTCGGGATGACGTTTTTTCAGAGTTTCAAAATCGGGTTTAAAAAATCCGAGAAGTATACAATCAGTAAGACAGAGAGCAGATGACAGCCGCCTGATTTCGTATCCGATTGACATGGTTCCGAATTCGGATGGAGCATGGATATCGAGCATGAAATTTCCATTATTTTCGGTGTCGTTATTATCTACCTGAAGGCGAACACTTCCTTCTTCAATAAAATACATACCTGTTCCGGGGTCGTCCTGATAATAGATAAATTCGCCTTCTTTATATTTCCGGCGATGGCACAGCTGCAATAGCTCATAACGTTCCATGGGATTTAATTCCCGAAGCAATTTTGACGAAAATACAATGCTTCCCTGTGTTTTAATTTTCCTAAACTCACTTTTTTTAAACATCAATACGCCCGTTAAAATGAATGTCCGATTCCAAAACTGAAATACATTAATTTATTGTTAAACCACCCTTCTTCAAGGTCGTGTGCCCTGAAGGTAAAATCAAAGCGAAAAACAATAAACTCCCAGTCGAGCCTGAGGCCCAGGCCGGTACCTACCGCTATTTGTTCATAAAAAGAATCTAAGAAAAATTTTCCATCTCTGAGCAAATCAACATTCTCTTCGTCTCTGAATGTATTCCGCGGCCCATACCACACATTTCCGGCATCAGTATGCCACGCGATTTGCCACTGGGCGCCGAAGACATCACGAAGAAAAACCTGCCGGAGCTCTTTAAAAAATGCGAGTTTAATTTCACCCCCTGGAATGGTTACTTCATCAGGGCCGATACCGCCGGGGCCTAGCCTGAAGGGATTCCACCCCCGGATGTCGTTACTGCCACCGGCAAAAAAGCGCCTGTTTAAGGGTATATTTTCACTTTGACCAATAGGGTGTGCTATACCGGCAAATCCCCTGAGTGCAAATACCGTATTTGGAGTAACCGAAATATAGCGGCGATAGTCGGCGGAAAATTTAATAAAGCGGCTGTAAGATAAATCATTTGAAGAAATGCCAAATGGTGATGGGAGCGAACCTTTGATTTCGCCGGGATTTACGAGATATCGGTCAATGGCATAAGGGATATTACCAGCAAGGGCAAACGAATATTCGCTGAAATATCCGTAATCACGCTTGATCAGGTTGGTATTCTGGTTCCGGAATATGTAACGGATGATGGATGAAAATTGTGGATTGAATTCCTGTTCAATCCGCAAAAATTCAAATGAACCCTCTCCGAATTCGTTAATCAGATTTTGCCGGAACTGGGCAGATGGATTGGTATCTACAATATCAAGCTCAAGAAGATCAAACAGGCTGGTAAAACGACGGGAATGACGAAATTCATATCGCAGATTAAAACGTATATCGGAATTAATATCAAAAAATAACTGGTTCGATTGGCTATAGGTCAATGCATAACGGGTACGGGCACTTTCCACCCATCTGCTTCCGGTAAATCGCGCAAACGGAAAGTTAAGCCTGGGTACAGAGTATTCTGCACGGATTTCATAACTTTGAAAAATAGCTGCTCCCGATGACGTTCTGCGGCCAAATTCATCGCGGGGTGATATTTCACTGAGGGTTCGTGACGGCACATATTCAAAGCTTGAATTGATGCCAAAGGTGAAGTTTTCGGCCATTCCGAACAAATTATTATTATTGTAGTTAGCCCCTGCACCAGTACCAAAGCCATATCTTCTCATGCCAAAGAATTCAGCCCTTAGTGAATGTCTGGGTAGTGTTTGCAAATCAAAATAGACCGGAATCTCTTCTTTGGAATAATCGGGAAGGGAGCTGTCCTGGCTCAGCCCAAATCTGTTTATCAGCAAATTTCCCAAATTCTGATAAGAATTTATAGTTCGTAAATAAGCCGATTGGTCGAACTTTTCTCCCGGTGTGAACCGGATTTGTTCAGACAGCAACTCAAAATTTGTCTGTGCAGCATCCTGCTTTTGCAGGCTTATCGAAAAGCCAGGCAGAGTGAAAGGGTCACCTTCTAAAATTTGCTCATCATCGTAAGTGTTCTCACCTGCAGGACCTAAAAGTGTCACATAAACATTGCCAAAATGGTAGATGTCTCCCGGGCGAATGGTAAACAGAACATCAAGTTCAACGGGATTGTCAGGATTGCGTTTCAACAAAGCTCTGACAGAGTCTCTTTGTATGGAGGCGTAACCGTGATCTTTTAAGAAATTGATGATTCTCGACTGTTCTTCACGCAGTTCCTGGGCACGGTATTCGCTGCGGTAGCTGAAGGTAGAATCATTCAGCCTACGCCCTGAGAATGTACTTTGGCGAAAAAAAATATTACGGATGTTCTCCTCATCAAATTCGGGCAACCCTGTATAAGACACAGAATTAATACGCGAAGCAGGACCTTCCCTTATGAGAAATGAGACTTCATAGCGGTTATCCCTGAATTCAATAATGTTTGTATCTACTTCTGCTTCAAAAAACCCGAGATTTTCATAATAGAGTCTGATTCGCTCAACATCATTCGATACCATTTCACGATCGAGCAACCGGGGTGCTTCTCCCACGCCAAAGACCTGCCAGATATAGTACCAGGGTGTAAACCTGGGGATACCAAGAAACTCACGATTGGTGCGTGTCCTGACCAGGGTTGCAAGGGAACTGTTCGAAACGTTTTGATTACCCGTAAATCGTACTCTCCGCACGATTTCCATATCATCTGCCCGGACTTCTTCCACGTTACGGTTTGATTGACCTGAGGAAGGTTCATACAAAACCAGGGTTACAGACAAGAAAAGAAACGGCAGAACAAGGTAATTCACGCAATCGATTCGTTGTGAAAACAGTTTAGTTTTGCTGCCATAGCACAGATTGCACCATCAGTAAATGTTTACGGATTCATAATAAACAGCCTTATGATTTGACAGTACTTTCAGAAACGGTTTTCACGATTTAAAATTATGAAGATTAAACGGCTTACACGTCATCATAGTCAAAACCTTCGTCCTCTTCACCATGGAAAAAATCTTCTTTCCTGATGTAATCAGGCCAGATGTCTTCAATTCCTTCATAAATGGTTTCTTCCCCGTCTTCAATTTCATCAAGCTCATATAAATTATTGATGGCTTGCTGAGGCAGCCCATTACGTTCTGCCCATTCAATGAGTTCTTCCCGTGTTGCGGGAAAAGGAGCTTCATCCAATGCAGCGGCTAATTCTACTGTCCAGATCATATGCGAATTTAATTATGAATTAATTTTTTTGTTAAACATGTTTCGATAGTATTAAACTGTTGTTTCAGCAGATATGCAAATAAAAGCATGCAAAATTACAACATTTTTTATAACTCCTGTAATAGGTGTAGGAAATATTTTTTATCTTAGCACTGTTAAATAAATAACAATTCAATTAAATAAGGATTATTGTATGAGTATGCCAGGCGGTTTTGAATGGATTATCATTGTTCTTGTTATTCTTCTCTTCTTCGGTGCCAAAAGAATACCTGAATTAGCCCGCGGTTTGGGTAAAGGTATACAGGAATTCAGAAAAGCTTCTGATGATATTAAGAAAGAAATTGATAAGGGGAAGGATGATATTGACGAATCTACCCGATATAAAGAGAAAGAGAAAGAAACAGCAGGAAAATCAGATAATTAATCAGCATTCTTAAATGAAAAATCTGCTCTCTGTTCAGGAGCAAATCAAATCCGGGAAATTAAACCTGAGAGACATCTCAGAAGGCTACATTAAAACTGTAACAAAAAAAAATCCGGAAATTAATGCAATTGTCCATTTTGATGAAGACGATGTAAGGCAGGAAGCCGATCGAATTCAGAAAAAAATTGAGAATGGTACATCCGGCAGTCTTGCTGGCAGTGTTATTGGCATAAAGCATGTGATTTGTGAAAAAGGCAAAAAAGTGACCTGTGCAAGCCATATGCTTCGTAATTTCGAGAGTGTATATGATGCCACAGTTATTAAGAAGCTGAAAGAAGCGGATGCTCTTTTTATCGGCCGTACAAACATGGACGAGTTCGCGATGGGTTCATCAACAGAAAACTCGATTTATGGGCCGTCTAAAAATCCCGTTAATACAGAGTATGTAACCGGGGGCTCCAGCGGGGGCAGTGGTGCAGCAGTTTCTGCAGGTATGTGCGATGCAGCACTTGGGTCCGATACAGGCGGATCGATCAGGCAGCCTGCTTCGTATTGCGGCGTTGTTGGATTAAAACCAACATACAGTCGTGTTTCCCGTTACGGGCTTGTAGCTTATGCATCATCGTTTGATTGTATCGGCCCGTTTGCAAATAATGTAACGGATGCAGCGCTCATTTTGCAAACCATTGCCGGGTATGATGCGATGGATAATTCTTCGTCTGATCTTCCTGTAGAGGACTATCTGGCCGCAATCAGTCAGGATTCTGGCACCCTTCGGGTAGGAGTGCCGTCCGAATACTTTGGTGAAGGCCTTGATGAAGAGGTGAGAAGTATTGTTGAGGAGAGGCTTGAGCAGCTTGAAAAAAGAAATGTAAAACTTGTGCCTGTTAACCTGCCACACATGAAGTATGGAATTGCCACTTACTACATACTTGCAACGGCAGAAGCATCCAGCAATCTTGCACGTTATGATGGCATACGCTACGGGCACAGGGCCGATTTTAAAAAAGTGGAAGCCGAACTCGGCGCGGAAAGTGCTGAGATTCAAAAAGAACTGAAAAACGGCAATACCGCATACATGGAAGCGGCCTTTTCCAGGCTCGATTCGCCCCTTATTCGCCTCTATAAAAAATCCAGAACAGAAGGTTTCGGAACCGAGGTAAAAAGAAGAATTCTTTTGGGTACCTATGTACTTAGCGCGGGTTATTATGATGCATATTATGCCAAGGCTCAGAAAGTTCGCAGGTTGATCAAACAGGATTTTGAAAATGCGTTCCGTTCTGTAGATGTGATTGTATCGCCAACAGCGCCAACAACTGCGTTTAAACTTGGCGAAAATATGGACGATCCGCTTCAAATGTATCTGAACGATGTTTACACTATTTCGGCAAATCTTGCCGGAATTTGCGGCATCAGTGTCCCTGCAGGTACACATTCCAACGGTTTACCGGTAGGTATACAATTCATGGGAAATATTTTCAGGGAAACGGATATACTCAGGGCGGCTAAACGGCTTGAATCCCTTCAACAATAACTGCTCTTTCATTGAATCGCTTAAAAAATAAATGGGTTTTGATTACAGGGGCTACCTCCGGAATCGGAAAAGCCTCAGCGGAACTTTTTGCCGAATACGGAGCCAATCTTGTGATTACAGGAAGAAGGGAAGACAGACTGATCGAGCTAAGGGAGAAACTCACATCAAAATTTAACATCAGCATCGAAGTGTATTGCTTTGATGTACGGGACCGGGATGCCTGCAAAAATTGCATAGATTCTCTCAAAAATCCGGTTGATATCCTCTTGAATAATGCCGGACTTTCATCAGGCCTGGATTCTATTGATAACGCCAACTTTGAAGACTGGGACAGGATGATTGACACCAATATCAAAGGGTTGTTATCTATGACACGTTTTGTTTCTGAAAAAATGCGTGAGAGAAATGAGGGGCATATAATTAATATCGGCTCAATTGCCGGTTATGAGGCGTATCCGGGAGGTTCTGTCTATTGCGGAACCAAACACGCCGTAAAAGCGATTACACAGGGTGCCAAAATGGATCTTACCGGGACAAACATCAGGGTGAGTGCGGTGTCGCCGGGAATGGTGGAAACCGAATTTAGTGAAGTCCGCTTTCACGGAGATAAGGAAAAAGCAACTAAAGTGTATCAAAACCTGAAACCACTCACAGCAGAAGACATAGCCGAAATTATCGTTTTTACCGCGAACAGACCTCCGCATGTAAACATTCTCGACACGATTGTTTTCCCTGTTCACCAATCTTCAGCTACAATCGTTTACAGGTCAAAAGATTAGATTTATCTTGACTGATTTTGGAATGAAGTCATTCAATGATTTAGCATTTCATCTGCTTCAAAGTATACAGGAATGACCAGCTCAATTTGTTACATCCAAAACATTATGGTTGAAGCAAAAATAGATCGAACTGAAATCTGAATTGGATGAAAAATCCATTTAATCAAAAAAAGTCGTTAGACTTTTTCATTGTCCCAATGACAATTTTTGATTTAACTTATTCGTCATAATTGAATTTTTTAAAAAAACTTACAAAAACTAAATAATGCGAAGCAAAAGACCTTTGTATTTAGCAGTGGCTGTTTTTTTTATGATTACAGGGTGCAAAAGCGATCCCGATTTCATGTTTAGCGATCAGGGCAGGGTTGTTCCTGAATTCTCATCTGAGCGTGCATTTCAATACATTGAAGAACAGGTCAATCTGGGGCCAAGGGTACCAAACACCGAATCACATCGTGAGGCTATTCAATATTTTAACCGCCATTTTCGTGAAACTGCCGGAAACAGGTCTGTTTATGTACAATCCTTCCAAACGGTTGTTTATGGAGATACACTGAATCTGTACAACCTGGTTGCTTCATTTGCCCCGGAGAAAAGCGACCGTATTCTGTTGGCTGCGCACTGGGATTACAGGCCCAGGGGAGAAGAAGATCCAGTTAACCCCGAACTTCCAATTTCCGGTGCCGATGACGGTGGAAGCGGCGTTGGGGTATTGATGGAATTTGCCAACATTTTTGCTGAACATGAATTACCTATTGGGGTGGATATTATCCTTTTTGACGGGGAAGATTATGGAGAAGAGGGCGATCTGGATTATTATTTTCTCGGTTCACGCTATTGGGGAAACAACCCGCCTGTGCCCGGTTACAGCCCGCGTTTCGGTATATTGCTCGATATGGTTGGAGGGCAAAATGCAACCTTCCCAAAAGAGGGGTATTCCATGAGGTTTGCTCCCCGCCTGGTAGATGAAATCTGGTCGATAGGCCGTGAATTCGGTCATACAGACCTGTTCCTGAATGAGAGGGGCGGTATGATAGCCGATGACCACATTATCGTTGAGCAACTCACAGGCATACCCATGATCAACATCATCCATCATCGTGTTGGTCCAACAGGCCAGGTCCGATTTCCTCCCTACTGGCACACTCAAAATGACAATCTTGACATTATCGACAAAAATGTACTGCAGGCAGTAGGAGATGTATTACTAGAACTCATATATAACCGAATCCCCACGTAAAACGGGAAGCTTGCCCGTTAAACCGTACAGCTTAAAAGCAACCAATCAAAATAACACGCACCCTCTCAACCACCTACTACCAAATCCCCTAAAACCCCAAATTAAAGAACCGCTCCTATGCAAAACAGGCAGCTTGCCCGTTAACCGCACTCACTAAAAAATCAATATATTAAAGACCCGTATCCCATTGAATTCCAATTGAATTTATGACATACCTAAAATTTCTATTCACAATTCCCGAACACCTTCAGGAATACTTTATCGCAGAGCTTCTGGATCTCGATTTTTATGGATTTGAACAATTTGATAACAGTTTGGAGGCATATGTTGAACGCAGCAGGTTCAACGATACTCACCGGGAATATATTGAGCAACTTGTGTCACTTTATCCGGGAATTACGTTCTCTGAAGAGAAAGAAATCGAAGAGCAGAATTGGAATTCAACCTGGGAAAAATCGATCAAACCTCAGAGAATCGGGAAATTTTTGGTAAAACCGACCTGGTCTGCCGAAGAACCAACAGAAGAAGAAATCCTGCTGGAAATAGACCCAAAAATGTCCTTTGGAACGGGTTATCATGCCACTACCCGCCTGATATTACGTGAACTTGAAAGAATGCCCATGAAAGGAAAAATTGTGATGGATGCAGGTACAGGTACGGGTATTCTGGCCATCGCTTCTGTAAAACTTGGCGCGATAAATGTAATTGGCTTTGATACAGATCCATGGAGTCAGGATAACGCTTATGAAAATACATTTCTAAATGGTGTGCAGGATAAAATTGAGATTCGTTTTGGAGGGATTGAACAAATCAGGCAAGATGAGTTGTTTGATATAACGCTCGCAAATATCAATCGTAATGTAATTCTTGAAATCATACCGTTTTTATCGCAGCAAACGAAAGTCGGCGGACAAATTTGCATTACCGGCCTTTTGGATAGTGATGAGGAGATAATCCGTAAGAAATTATCAGAACAACCTGTTCATATAATCAGTTTTGAAAAAGAAGAAGAGTGGATACTTTTCAGGCTTGAAAAATATGAAGACAAACCGGCTGAACAAGGTTCATGAAAGCTTCGATTGATATAGGTACAAATTCAGTTCTTTTGCTTGTTTGTGAAGTAACCCATGGTGTGATCCGTGTTTTACATGAGAAACAGGCAGTACCCCGACTTGGGAAAGGTGTAGATAAAGAGAGGAACCTTCATTCTGACAGTTGCGAAAGGGTTCTACATATTCTCAGGGATTATCAAAATTTCCTCAAAATTATCGATACTGATCTTTCCCGGAAAGCCATTGTAACAGCCACAAGTGCTGTGCGTGATGCAAATAACAGGGATACCTTTATGAATTTGGTTCATAAGGCAACGGGATGGAATATTCGCCTTCTGAGTGGACAGGAAGAGGCTCAAACTACCTATAACGGGGCTTTGAGTGTGCTCAATAACCGAAGAGAAACCGGAAATATGATTATTGATATTGGAGGTGGCAGCACGGAGATTTCCTTTGGTGAAGGATTTAGACTTTTACAAGGCAAATCAATTGATATGGGGAGTGTACGTTTTACCGAACGGTTTTTCAGGAATGATCCGCCTACAGACCCGGAAATCAAACGTGCAAGGGCAGAAATCAAAAAATATCTTGCCGGGGTTGAGAAACCGCATGACAATTTTGATGTAATTGGAGTAGCCGGAACCGTGACGTCTTTAGCCGCAATTCATCAGAAAATGGGAGATTATGAAGCGAACCTGCTGAATGGTTCTGATTTAGGAAAAGATCAGCTCAAAAAATCGATTATCGAATTTTCAAAGTTGTCGTATCGGGAGCTTGAAGAAAAGTATCCGCCATTTTTAACCGGAAGGGGAGAAGTGATACTTGCCGGAGCACTCATCCTGGATGAAATTTTAGAATGGTGCGGGAAAAAAAGAGTCATTGTTTCAACGGGTGGGATTCGGCATGGAATACTATTAGGTGAATAACCGGATATAAGGCTGTATAAGTACTTAAGAACCTTATGTGATCCATTCAGATAACCGTTTAAAATTATAAAAGAAAATTAAACGGTTCTTTCTATTTCGAATGAATGTTTAACGTATAGCTTCATGAAGGGTGTGCCCAATAAAAAAGGGTAAGCATTTTCAGGAAAATACTTACCCTGTAAAATTAGCTGTTTAATCTCATTTAATTTTAATTGATTGGAACCCTTACACCTGCAGCCAGTGAAAGTTGGTCAAACCCGCTAAGGAAGAACCTCGGTTCAACATAAAGTTTTACACCGCCAAGATTGTACTCTAGGCCGGCACCAATTCCAAGACCAAGTTCGGTATCTGAACCGGATCCGGCAAAAAAATCATCATCAAAATCGAAGCTGACTTTCGCATAGTGAATACCAAGTGTTCCAAGGCCGTACAGCATTAAATCATTTTCATTGTAGAAAATGTAATTGAAATTGGCATTGATTTCGAGAAAAGTATAAGAAATGCTTTCTCCAAAAAAACTTTCTGATCCTATAAGCCAGTAAATAATATCGGCTCCAAGTCTCATATTTTCATTCAGAACATAGGTTCCGCCTACCTGTATCCCGATTTCCTCAATATCTGTTCCATAGGCAAGTCCGCCTCCGATAGATATCTGAGCAACTGCCGTTGTACTAAATGCTGTTGTAAGTAACATGGCAAATACTAACGTAGTTAATTTTTTCATCATGTTGTGATTCCTCTTATTTGGTTTATAATTTTGGTTACAATATTTTGAAGTTACTGATGTTTCAACCTTCAGGTTAGCATATCAGGATGATAGGTATTTCTGTTTTAAAAAAAAATGATTTAGATGAGTTCTCTTGAAAACTCTAAAGAAAATGTAAGTTTACGCGAAAATGCCTCTCCAAGCAGCATGGAGGATGATGATTTCGTTTTAAATGCGATGAAGGGAGACCAGAAAGCATACAAGATGCTGATGGATAAATACCAGAAACCGCTCTATTTCCATGTGCTTAAAATGGTTAAAGATACTGAACAAGTGGAGGATCTTGTTCAGGAAGCGTTTATGAAAGCTTTTAATAATATTCAATCGTACAATACGAATTATGCTTTCTCTACATGGCTTTACCGAATCACAACAAATCATACCATCGATTATCTCAGAAAAAGAAAATTGAAGACCACCTCTATTCATAATCCGATCAGGACAAAAGATGGAGAAATTGAAATAGAGATCAGCTCAGATAATGAGACCGATCGGCTGATTATCAGAAAAGAGAGAAAAGCCATTATACATGAGGCGATCCGTAACCTGCCTGAAAAATACCGGCAGGTGATTGAAATGCGTCACCTTGATGAAATGAGTTATGATGAAATTGCAGAAGAACTTGATTTGCCTCTTGGTACCGTAAAAGCGCATATTTTTAGAGCCCGTGAAATGCTTTATAAAGCACTGAAAGACAAACAGGATAAGTTCTGAGGTGATTCATACTGTGTTTCTGCCCTCTGAATCATTATCCATCGGCTAACCGATTCATATCGTATTTCGACCCGGGTTCGATATCAATCACAGAAGTCTTACCCGTTTCTCGCATACGCGCAATTTCCAGGCAGTGGTACCTGAGGGGAAAGAGCGCCATTGAGTGTCAATAATCTAATTGATGCAGATTGAATTCGCCTGCTGATTTATGATAAGATGCTGCCAGGCTAACTCTATTTCAAAGCAAGCCCAATTCTGCCCCTTTCTTTATCGATGGAAATGACTTCGATGTCGATGATGTCACCAACAGCCACAACATCATGCGGGTCTTCAATACGTTTTCCGGTTTTACTCATGTTAGAGATATGCAGCAGTCCGTCTTGTTTTACGCCGATATCGACAAATGCACCAAAATCCACTACGTTGCGAACAGTGCCTTCCAATTTCATTCCGGGAGATAAGTCTTCCATTTTCAATATATCCTGTCGAAGTAACGGTTTCGGAAGTGATTCCCTGGGATCGCGCCCCGGTTTCTGAAGGTTATCCATGATCAATTCCAGGGTGGGTACGCCGGTACCAATGAGTCCGGCAACCTGTTTTTTATCGATTCCAGAAAATGCAGCTTCAATTTTCTTCTGATCTTTTTGCAGATTTTCGATGTTGATACTGAAAAGATTACAGAGCTTTTCAGCCGCTTCATAACTCTCCGGATGTATGGCAGTGTTGTCAAGGGGATGCTCCCCATTGGAAATCCTTAAAAACCCGGCAGCCTGCTGAAAACGAAAATCACCGACACCCGCAATTTCCCGTAGTTCCTCCCGGTTTTTAAAACGTCCCTTTCTGTCACGGAATTCAATGATTTTTCGGGCAACCGTACGGCTTAATCCTGAGATATGGGTAAGAAGTTCTGTACTTGCGGTATTCAGGTTTACCCCCACTTCATTTACACAGCTTTCCACTACATCGTCCAGTTTCCTTGTAAGTGCGCCCTGGTTAATATCGTGTTGATACAACCCCACACCGATCGATTTTGGGTCAATTTTGACTAGTTCCGCAAGCGGGTCCTGAACTCGCCTGGCAATCGAAATATTACCACGCTGGGCAGCATCCAGTTCAGGAAACTCCTCCCGTGCAATAGCCGATGCGGAATAAACCGAAGCACCGGCTTCGCTGATAATCAGATAATTCAGAGTTTCGTCCGGTTTATTCACCTTACGGTTTTGGATCACTCCGGCAATGAAGGTCTCGGTTTCACGGCTTCCGGTGCCATTGCCGATTGCAATCAATGAAATGCCGTATTTGTCGATATAATGGTTGATTGTGGCAGCACTTTCCTTAATTTTCTCTTGTGGAGGGGTAGGGTAGATGGTGCTTCCATCCATGTAATGTCCCGTTTCATTTATGACAGCCACCTTGCAACCCGTTCTGTAAGCAGGGTCTATTCCCATAACAACCTGGTTTTTCAGTGGCGGCTGCATCAAAAGGTTTTTAAGATTGGTGGCAAAAGTTTCAATTGCATGCTGATCGGCAATTTCAGTGAGTTCATTGCGCAATTCACGTTCGAGTGAAGGGATGAGCAGCCGTTTATAGGCATCTTCCACTGCATCCTGAAGCCACGATGTAAATATGGAATGATCATTCGTAATGACCACGTCATCCACATTTTCCAGGGTTCTTTCTGTATTGAGCTCCAGGTTCACAAAAAGCACATTCTCCCGCTCCCCCCGATTCAAAGCCAGCGTCTGGTGCGGCTTGATGAAAGAAACACGGTTTCTGAATTCATAATAGTCCTCAAAATTGGTCCGTTCTTTCACAGCAGGATTTTTTTCTGACGTGATTACACCATGCTTTCTCATAATGGATCGCAGGATGTCACGAACTTCAGTTGATTCATTAATCCATTCAGCAATAATGTCCAGTGATGTTTTAAGAGCTGTTTCGGCGTCGGGCAAATCCAGTTCGGGTTGGATAAACGCTGCAGCAATTTCGAGGGGATATCCATTTTTGGTCTCCTGATCCCAAATCAAACGGGCAAGTGGCTCCAGGCCTTTTTCTTTGGCCATATCGCCGCGGGTTTTGCGCTTTTTCTTGTAGGGCAGGTAGATGTCTTCGAGCGTTTTAAGATCTTTACAAGCCTTGATTTTTTCTTCCAGCTCAGGAGTTAATTTTTCCTGTTCACTGATTGCCTTAAGGATTGTTTTTTTTCGATCACCGAGTGTCCGGTGATATTCAATCATATCGCGCACAGAACGCAGTTGTTCTTCATCGAGCCCCCCATTAGCCTCCTGGCGGTACCTGGCAAGAAAAGGGATGGTTGCACCCTCGTCTATAAAATTTGCAACGGATTGAACCTGTTTAGCTGAAAATTGAAGGGTAGAGGCAATATGGCTGAAAATCTGTAAATCGGTCATGGATAGTAAATCTTAAAAAAATGAACGTTAAAGAATATAGCTCAAGAAAATGAAAATAGAATACGTTAAAGTATCGATTCATCTGAATAAAGCATGAATGAATTATTTTAAACATAAGAAAATAACCATCATTCACCGCTTTGTTGTATTTTGTATGTTGAATAAAAAAAGGCGACAAAATAAACATCTGAGGGTAAAAACCCATATGAATATTTCATTACACGAACTTGGCGAGGCAGCTGTTGAGTTTGCAAAAGCAGGAGGAGATTCCACACTAAACTATTTCAAAAAATCGTTTGAACTTGAAAGAAAAGCTGATCAGTCTCCGGTAACTAACGCAGACAGGGAAGCAGAAACTGTAATCAGGGAAAAAATTAAGAAATATTTTCCGGACCATGGTATTATTGGAGAAGAGTATGGCAAAGAAAATGAACATAGTGAGGTAGTTTGGATACTTGATCCGATCGATGGTACCAAATCATTTATTCATGGAATACCTTTTTATACAACGCTGATCGGTGTACTTGTTCAGAATAAGCCGGAGATTGGCGTTATTTATGCTCCGGCTTTGGGTGAAATGGTATCGGCAGTAACGGGCGGCGGATGCTATTTAAACGGGGATCCGGTTAAAGTCCGTGAGTGTACCGGTCTGCCGGAGGCTACTCTCCTTACTACCGACGTTACCAGTTTTGAGACATATGGTGTGCAGGACGCGATGAAGGAACTTATCGCGAAAACAAGGCTTCACAGAACCTGGGGAGATGCATATGGGCATATGATGGTAGCTACAGGTCGTGCAGATATTATGATTGATGCCGTTTTGAATATCTGGGATGCTGCTGCACTGATGCCAATAGTGACCGAGGCGGGCGGATCCTACACTGACCTATATGGAAATATTTCTATTGAAACGGGCAGTGCATTGTCATGCAATAAGTTAATAAGAAATGAGATACTTAACATTTTTGATAAAAACAAGTAACATGAATGTCAAAAAAAATATACTGCTGATCTTATTTGTATTCAGTTCATTCAGCCTTTCTGCGCAAAATTGGGATTACGAAAAATATCCGGCGCTGCAGGTTGATCTTACTCATATGGATGCCGGGATCAGGATTACGCAGGAGGGTTTCATTGAAGGCGATATCCGCTACAGGGGTACAATGAGACAAAGCCGTACAGACAGTATCAAGTTGCACGCTATCGGTATGAATATTATTTCGGTTGCTGTAAACGGACAAAATAAGGATTATCGGGCCGATGATGACAGAATTGTGATCATGCTGAACCAAAGCCTTTTACGAAATCAAACGGTTAACATTCATATTCGCTATGATACGGAACCCGGTTTTGGTGTGCATAAAAATTCAAATGGAACTGCCTGGACATCACTGCTTCCAAAAAGTACCCGCCACTGGCTGCCTGTGATTGATCATCCAAGGGTAGCTTTTACATTTGAAATAGCCTTTACACATCCCTCCGGTAATAGGATGGTTGCATCCGGAAGGAGAGGGAGCTCTGAGTTGATAAGTGTGGATGAAGAAGTAACTGTTTTTTCATCCAACCGTCCGGTGCCCGCGAGTGCTTTGAGCTGGGCTTTGGGTCATTTTCGAAATGTAAATTCGACTACAGAGCAGGATGCCAGTTTTCCGGCATTTCAAAGACGTTCCGATCCGCAAATTTATCTGTATTCTGAATCCGAATCCCATAATAATCAGGAGCTTCTTAGAAATGCGGGAGATTCTTTTCAGCGTGTACAGCGTGAACTGGGAGCTGAATTTCCATTCAGGGATCTTCATATTGTAATTCTCGAAGAAGAATTTTGGGAGACCAAGAATTACGGCGCAGGGGTTATCTTTGTTACTGAAAACGGTGAGGATATCAATTTCCAAATACAAAAAGGGATTTTGGCTCAATGGATTGGTACGCATATCCGAGAAGAACAGTGGAGTGATGCTTCTGCCATTCTGTTATTACAGGCCCTTTATGCGAACCGTCTGTTCAATTTTGAAATTCAGCCAGATAGTGATACCGAACCGTATCATATGTTTTCAAACAATAAACTCATTGCCTGGCAAAACTTTTTACTTTCTGAAAGTTCAGGGCTTTTTACAGATGATGCTGTTCTTACTGCATCTGATATTTTATCACGGTCAGGGCAGACTTTGAGCTGGTATGATTTCGCGAAGCTGATTTACGACAAAACCGGACAACCCTATTTTTCCGGATTTGAGCCTTCTGTTCCAACTATCCGAAGCACGACAGATTCTTATGACTATGCAGCAAGAATAGTATGGGAAGAGGGTTCAGGAACGGCTGAAATATATTTTGAAGCACTCGGAAGCCCCGTTGATGAATTGGTAACAGTACGTGTAACAGAAGTTACCTTTACAGGCGCCCGAACTCATGAGGTTACCTTTTCAGGGCAATCAGACGGCATGGTGATCAATGTAACCGGAGGTATTGAAAATCTGGTTCTTCATATTGACAGCAGAGACGACATTATGTTGCATGTAGAAAAACCATATCTGTTTTGGGTACACCAGTTACGTAATGATGATAATCCGGTAAGGCGTGCCGATGCAGCAAGAGGTTTGTCACATTACACGGATAACCCTGATTTGCAGCTCGCTTTGAATGATTTGTTGCAGTCAGAAACGGATTCTGATGTTATCTCGGAAATTGTTCGTTCCATTTCGAGATTAACGGCAGGTGCAGCCGGTACAGATGAACGATTTATCCAGTTAACCTCTGCCCAACAACCTGCTTCAGTTCAGCTTGCAGCAACCGAAGCGCTGTCCAGTTTCCGTAATAATGAGAGGGTGATTAGCCGTCTCAGAACAATAGTGATTCAGACAAGCAATCGTGAGATTCGCCGTGAAGCGATATACTCTTTGAGCGAGGTTGCAGATGCGACCCGATTTCAAGGTTTTGTTACAGATTTTGTAACACGTGAAAATATCCTGGGAGAAGTGCCCTTACTTTTACAATTACTTGCTGAAAGTGGGAATGCTGAAGCCGCCGTTGATATAGCATCTACGTTCATTTCAGAAGAATTTCCATTCGACATCCGATACAAGGCTCTTGATGTGATATTGGAGTTTGACCAATCACCGGCAAATTGGAATAACAGGCTGCCGGATTTATTGAAAGACCGTCATCCGCGAATTCGTTTTAAAGCAGCTCAGGCTCTCGGCAGATTAAATCTTCAGCAACGCCGACAAATTGTTGACAGCCGAATTGATGATGAATATGACGAACGGGTGAGAAGGCAGCTCAAATAATTTAATTAAATCGGTACTGCCGTGAACATAATCTGAAAAGACTGAGGACAGAGGACCGAAGACAGAGGACCGAAGACAGAGGACCGAAGACAGAGGACCGAAGACAGAGGACCGAAGACAGAGGAC
>SKKO01000001.1 GCA_007123715.1 Balneolaceae bacterium
AATGTGATTCCTTTCTGGCGTGAAATATTTCCGAAATAATCTTCTTCTTCACCGGCAATGATTCGCAGAAGGGTACTCTTCCCGGCACCGTTCAGGCCTAATACGCCAATCTTCGCACCATGAAAAAATGAAAGGTAGATGTCTTTTAAAACGGTTTTGCTGGGTTTGTAAATTTTACTGACCCCAACCATTGAAAAAATAATTTTTTGATCACTCAATGTATATCAATTTATAATAAAAGGTTCACAGGAAGATACGCCTGTTTTACACAGAATTAAAGAATCGAGTTTAACCCTTTTCTACTTTCTGCCAATGTGTGTCGGGATGAATATACTTTCAACCCTCTTCTGAAGCTGTTTGGCAAGATCTTTTCTGGTATTTGACTGGATACGTTCTTCCCCAAAGCGAATCGTGCAATAAATTTCCCTGTTCTTTCCCATTTTTAACAGATGCCCCGGAAATGAGTCACGGGCACCAAAAAAACAGACACTGTTTACCGCGGGTTCATCTTTCGGATGAGTTCGGTATTGAATGGAAGCATAACTTACCTCCATACCTTCTGTCGCAGCCATTTCAAGGAGAGAAGGTTTAAAATGTAACACTTTTTCCCCTGCTGATGTTGTTCCTTCCGGGAAAAAGACAATACCCTGGTGTTCATTGCATGCCGGTTTCAGTTCATCGTTTACCCGCAGTAGATCTTTTTTTATTCTCCTGTCAACAAAGATAATACCAACCATTTCGATCATAAATCCAATTAAAGGCCAGTTTCGAACTTCTCTTTTTGCAACGAACGTACCTTTAGTATGAAGAAATACAGGAATAATGTCGATATAACTCAAATGATTAGAAACAAGAATGAATGGCGGAACCGGAGCAGAACCCTTTTTATCAATTTTAATATTAAAAATAACAGTGATACCGAATGCCCAAAATCTTACCAGGTTCCGGTTCCATTTTACCTGATTACCTTTAAACAAGCGTATGAATCCTGATATAAGAAGATGCACCAGGCTGCAAAAAATTGTGTGAAACACAAAAAGAACAAACTTTGTCAGACCTGCAAGTGTACGCATACAATCAGGTGTTAAACACTTTTGTGATACTGTTTATAATACTGATTCGAAATCCAGCAATTGCGGCAGACAGGTTCTTCATTCGTTCCGGTTAGCCGAAAAACATTTTTTTGGTTCGTTCTGATATCTTTTCAATATCAAGCAGAATGAAAAAATGTATAAGTTTACTTTTCAGATCACAAGCCGGCATACTGCAGATTCTGGTGCCAACATCCAGATAATTTTGAAGCAGCGGTGGCACTTCAACCAGACCGTTGTAATTGGAATTCTTTCTTGCTTCACATACATATTCATCCCGCACTTCAATAAAATATTCAGCATGTAAGTAATTATTTTTTTTAAGATATGTATATGTATTAAGTGCAATTCCCGGCTCGATTGTATCCAGTGCCGAGTATCCAAACATATAGCGTTTATTGAAAAATTCAAGGTATCCCGCTAAACCTTTCCAAAGCAAAAACAGAACCCTCCCATTTCTGTGTCCATCCTCAATACATGCCCTGCCTACTTCAAACCCATTTTCTAATACGTGGGATGGAAGCTGGTCGATCTTAAATCGTTTGGATGTGTAAAATCCGTATCCTTTCGCGGCTTGCTCATAAGTTTGCAATCTGTATGTCCCTACTATTCGGGAGCTCTCTTTGTGTATAACAAGTAAATGATGGCATTGATCGTCATACTCATCGATATCCATACCATCTTTAAATTGAAAAGGCCTTTTTAACTCAACCCCAAAAACCCGATATCTTAATTTTAATGCCGATGTTACTTCTTCATCAGTTTCAGCGATTTTTATTGAATACTTATAATTCTCTACACCGGACAGAATGGTATCCTTAACCAACAAGTATTGTCACCTTGTATTTATGCTTTTTAGATCAGGCACTTTGTGCGAAGTAAAACCTGTTTATAATGGATATTAGAAAAATCGTATCAGTATTTGAATAGTTGTGAATTTAAATTCGTGACTTTATTATAACGTACTTATTTTCTGCAACGGATTCAATGGTTAAATATAGTTTAAAGGCTCGTTAAAATCGAAATTAACGATTTTGGCAATTATATGTACCTTACCCATATCTATTTAATACTTAAAGAAAATCTTTGGACCAATCAGTACATCAGCCCCCCCTGCTTAAAGACCTGAATATATATATCATTTTCGGGATTACCCTAACGGCGATCATGGGAGTTACAAGTATTGCCCCAGCCCTGCCTTCCATATCCAGGAGCCTTGGAGTATCAACGGGACAAATTGGTTTGTTAATCACATTTTTTACCTTGCCGGGAATTTTATTTACACCCTTTCTTGGAATATTGGCTGACCGCTATGGCCGAAAACGAATCCTGATTCCATCCCTTTTTCTATTTGGTTTGGCTGGAACAGCCTGTGCTTTTTCTACATCATTTGAACAATTATTATGGTTCCGGTTTTTCCAGGGAATGGGTGGTGCTGCGCTTGGTGTCCTGAATCTTACACTAATAGGGGATATTTATCCAAAAGATATCAGGGCAACCGTTATGGGTTATAACGGGGGTGTTTTAAGTGTTGGAACTGCATTCTACCCGGCCGTTGGAGGGGCACTTACACTGCTGGGCTGGAATTATCCTTTCTTTCTTACCCTTCTTGCAATTCCTGTAGGTTTATTTACTCTCTTTTCTCTTCGTGCCCCAAAAATATCAGAGCCTCTCAAACTTCATTTGTACTTCAGTGAAATAAAATCGGCATTGGCATCACGGCTGGTTGCAGGGCTATTTACCTGCATTTTTCTGACTTTTATAATGCTTTATGGTGGTTATATCACTTTTTTTACCATACTGCTTGATGAGCGCTTTAATCAAAGTGCAATCATGATTGGATTCATTTTATCAGGTTCTTCTTTTATAACAGCTTTTACCTCTGCACAGCTCGGCAGGTTAACAGCCCGTTTTAGTGAACGTACCCTGATCATAGCTGCATCCGTTCTCTACTTCTTCATTTTCCTCTCCATTCCCATGATAGATGACATCTGGTGGTTCATCATTCCGATTACAGCATTTGGAGTTGCCCAGGGCATGAACATTCCAAGTATACTTAATCTGATTACCGGTTACGCAAAAAGGGAATACAGGGCAGCTTTCCTTTCAATAAACTGGATGATCATGAGAATTGGCCAGGCTCTAGGCCCCTATTTACTTGGCATTGTATATCTCCATTATCATATTGACGGCACATTTTACGTAACAACAATAATTGCAGGGATATTTGTGTGCGTTGCTGTTCTTTTAATATCACCAAATAAAGAAGCTAAAAATCAAAGCGTAAACCGAGTGACGTAAAATTTACGGTTTCTATCGCCAGCCAGGGTGTGGCTTCAAAAGAGGCCCGAAAATAAAATGGCCGGTTTGTGGCAAATGAGTTATGAAAAACCCATTTCCTGATATGAATATCATATTGTAAAATGAGAATTGGAGACGACTCATTATCTTTTAGTTCAAACCCCGTGCCGATCCAAAAACGGCTTAGGTAACTCCTGAACAGGTCTGCTTTGCCCCAGAAGTCAATCCTGTCAAAATCTTTCCATGAGTAAAGATCAGAATTGTAAAGAGTTGCTCCGTATTTAATACGATATTTGGGTGATATTGAGAATTTCAGTGCAAAGTGATTCTTATGAAAATCATATCGGGTTGATAAGTAATGTCTTTCTCTTGGAGGATGTTGCTCAAAATTTATACCCCTTATATCATTAAACAGGTTGGGGAGCCAATATGCATCTTTATTATAAAAATATTCAAGCTGCGGCCCTCTCACAAGCAATAAAGACTTCATATCTTCTACAGTGAAACCTCCATGATTTCCCTTATTACTGTACACTGTTTTTCCATATTTACCACTATCTAATAAAGTTATCACATCTCCGGAGGCGGGATTATCCATAAAATGGAATAATGCAACCGGTGCCATTGGATAATCAGAATTATAAGTAAGCTCAAGCCATTCATCTTGACTCAAATATTCACCATTATATCCGGTTTCATAATAACCCAATACATCTGAGCCTTTGAATTCATAACTAATGGTTTGTTCATCATAGTTCTTATTGATATAAATCTCCCCATCCTCATGAAATCCTGAAAGCACCGTATCTGATTTCCTGAAAAATGTAAAATCAATTTCTGATTCCATTAATAATTTCATTGAATAGTATTCTGCTTTTTCAGAGTCTTTCAGATATAAAACAGGATACGAATAGACTTTCAAATCCTGGCCAACCAAGTCTTTTATTGCCCTATCGATTTCAATTCCATTACCAAATGTCATACCATGATCGGAATAGACAATAATATTTATATCATCATCAATACGTTCTGTCAGTTTGCCAAAATACCTGTCAAATTTTGCAAATTCTCTTAAATATGATTCTTTCCCGTTGAAATGGCCTTGCGTATCGATATTATACCAATAAAATTGCAGGATATCATAATCCTTTAAATAATCAGCTGTGTTAACCAGTGCAGGCCCGGCCAGCCAGTGAAATACAGGAATTCCATATAAAATATTTGTTGTGGATAAACGTGATGTAGAGAAAACCATTCGTAAAAAAGTACCTGCGGTTCTAACTATAACATCCTCAGTTTTATCAACTACCCATTCCCATCCCGGCAAAGGCGCATCCCTGATGGAATCACCAAGCCGAATACTTGAAATTACTGTGGGGGTCTTGCTTGGAAAGTAGGTTATCGTATGATCTATGATTCCAGCATCACCGAAATATGATGAGAGGTTTGGCAGATTACCTTTTTCTACTTCCTGCATAAAATAGATACCTGAAGCACCATCAAGATGAATTAGAATAAATTTCGGCGGATCATTACATTCTGATTTTTGTGGAATCAGAAATAATAAGAGTAAAGTTAGTAAAATGTGACTGTTGCCCTTCAAATGCCGGGAGTTATAATGGAATGATTTGTATTACTAAATATACATGAATCCCACGAGTTTCACTCCTTATATCCTGTTGAGATATTATCTTTTAGTCTACCAAAAAGAAATGCAGGTTACCAGCGAAGCAGATTTATCTTTGTTATATCTACCGAGAGGTTATTTCTGAAAATTGCCAAAACGATCGCAAGTCCGATTACTGCTTCGGCTGCTGCTACAGCAAGAGAGAAAAATACCAGAATCTGACCTGTAACATCCCCGTGGTGAGCACTGAAGGCAATTAAAGAGAGATTAACAGCATTCAGCATCAGCTCAACACACATAAAAATTACAATGGCATTGCGGCGTATCAGTACACCCACCATGCCGATAATAAAGATGATAGCACTAAGCGCAAGGTACCAGTCAATTCCAATCATTCCGATTCACCTGTTTTCTTTTTTTTGTATTGCGCAATCATTAACGCACCTACAACAGCAGCCGTCAGCAGAATTGCCGTCATTTCGAATGCAAATAGATAATCTGTGTAAAGTACATCTCCCAAAGCCTCCACCGTACCCGCGAATGCCATCTCTTCGGATATTTCAGGCAGCATTTCAGTAACACCTCCGAAACTGTAAAGAATTTGCCCTAAAACAACACCTCCCAAAAGGAAGGCAACACTATATTTAATCCTTATTTTATCGAAAAAACTCTCTTCTTCATCAAGATTCAGCAACATGATTACAAACAGGAACAATACCATAATAGCACCTGCGTAGACTAATATCTGGATAAATGCAAGAAACTGCGCCTGCAGTAGTAAGTAAACACCTGCAATTGAGAGCAGGTTGAGTACGAGTAGTAATGCACTGTTTACAGTGTTTTTGCTCAGAACCATTCCCAATGCCGAAGCAATGGCCAACACTGCCAGAAGTACAAATGCGTAAATTTCCATTCTTTTTGTTTAATTAGACGGCAAACAAGGTACCCAAATTTAAAAATGGCTTCAAGCTAATTGACCAGCTTTTTTTCATAACTGCAAAAGTATTTTTTTGAAAAAATTGTAATACTATAAAACAAAGATCCGTTATCTCTTGTCTATTACTTAACATAACCTGATCTTTGCAGCTTATTCAATTAATTAATTCATATAATGTCGTTTTAACAGTGACATTCACAATTATAACTAACTTGATAAAATGAGTAATTCTGTAGACATGCGGGCACTGAGTGAAAAAATTGAACAAAACAGTGCTTTTATTGATGAAATTTACCATGAGCTGAACAAAGTTATCGTAGGGCAGCGCTACATGATAGACCGGCTCTTAATCGGGCTTCTTGCTGATGGCCATGTACTTCTGGAAGGTGTTCCTGGCCTTGCCAAAACACTCACCGTATCATCTCTTGCTACAGTCATCAATACAAAATTCCAGAGAATCCAGTTTACACCCGACCTGCTCCCGGCCGATCTCATTGGCACATTGATCTACAATCAAAAAGAGATGCAGTTTACCGTAAAAAAAGGGCCAATTTTTTCAAACATTGTGTTGGCCGATGAAATCAACCGGTCACCTGCAAAAGTACAAAGTGCCTTGCTTGAAGCCATGCAGGAAAGACAGGTTACCATTGGAGAAGAAACCTTTAAACTTGAAGTCCCCTTTCTCGTTCTGGCAACCCAGAACCCTGTTGAGCAAGAGGGGACCTATAATTTACCGGAAGCTCAGGTTGACAGGTTCATGCTGAAGCTTAAAATTGGTTATCCTTCCAAAAGTGAAGAGCTTGAAATTATGCGCAGAATGGCCAGAACAGGCGAAAAAGTTCAATTAAAACCTGTAGTTTCGACAAAAAAAATTCTGGATGCCCGTAAAGTGATTAATGAAATTTATGTGGATTCAAAAGTAGAGAGATATATCATTGATCTGATATTTGCAACAAGGAATCCCGATGATTACCAGATTTCCGAGGTAAAGGATTTGATCGCATTCGGAGCCTCTCCCAGGGCATCCATCAACCTGAATCTGGCTGCACGCGCCAGTGCATTTATGCAACATCGGGCATATGTTACGCCGGAAGACGTACGATTTATTGCAATGGATGTCTTGAGGCACAGGATTATCCCAACCTTTGAAGCAGAAGCTGAAGATATTACCTCTGAAGACATTATATCTAAAATTCTTTCGATGGTACAGGTTCCATAATGAGAAATCCCCGGATTTCAGTATCCGGAATCAAATTTGTCTGTATTTATTATTCCAATCAAAATCGGTAAATATATTTAAATCTCACTTCCATTCCAGCAATACCCAGGTATGTA
>SKKO01000308.1 GCA_007123715.1 Balneolaceae bacterium
CCGAATTGCCAGGGCACAAAATTTTCGGGATAAGTATATTTGCGATTATAGTGTGATTTCAGAACAAGATCCGCATTCCTGATTTTCCAATAGTTTATATTTGAAAAAAATTCGATTCCATGTTCTTTCAGGCCTTCGGCCAATCCGACCACCTGATGCTGATATCCAGCTTTATCAGGCGGACCCTGCGGATAACAAAAGAAGTAAATCTTCATGTTTGGTTGAATTTTTTTGTATCACACCTGCCGAACAAATACTTAGATTGTTATAATATTATTGTATTGGATCCTATCAATAGTTTCATTGTAACTTCTATGCGATCAGTTTCAATCAATTACAGAATAGGGTGTAGCAGTGAAATCAAGAATAACTATTTAAATAAATAGTAAGCTATTGAACAATAATATAATTCGGCCAGAACCATCTAAATCTAATGATACCTTAATTTCGGTCAATAAAAAAACAGATCGGGAAGAGGCAGCAGCTCACCTGATTGCCGGTAATTATCTGCTGGTGGAAGATCGCTACTCCACAGGTATGGCGGTTCTGGCAGAATTAAAAAAGCAGGTATTCGGTGGCAAAAAAAAGGATTTTTTCTCTGCTTACCGAAATAAGCGAAGTGAATTCTATCATGCTTCGAACAGGCTTCTGGTTCCAATAAAATCAAACCGAATTGCCCTGAAAAAATCGCCGGATATCGGTTGGCTCGAAAAACTGTATCCAGATATTGAAGACTTTCAGCTCACTTTCCCACAAATTCAGGGGCTCAACAGTTCCTGGCAGTGGTATCTGAAAGGAATTGCTTATCCCGGGTTAAAAGAGAAAATCCACCCATTTTATGGTACATATTTCCCCACTCGTTATGATCATCTTACCCTGTTTGATGAGTGGCTCAAAAAATACGGTGGCCCTAAAACTCTGGCCATCGATATAGGTACAGGCTGCGGGGTACTTGCATTCCAAATGTTAAACCGGGGTTTTGAAAAAGTAACCGCATCCGATATCATACCGAATTCTGTCATTTCGGTTGAAGAGCATGCCAAAAAGATCGGAGTTAGTGACAGGCTGGAAGTCTGCCTTTCAGACCTTTTTGGACAACATCACCAAAAAGCGGATCTCATTGTTTTTAACCCGCCATGGCTCCCGGCCCAAAAAGAGATTGAGGGCCTGGATAGTGCTATTTACTATGAAAAAGATTTGTTTGAGCGCTTTTTCAGCGAGGCCGCGATATTCCTGAATGAAGGAGGGAAGCTGGTTGTGTTGTTCTCCAATCTTGCAGAATCAGCAGGAGCCGCAGACTTTCACCCTGTAAAAGATGAGCTAAATATACAAAAGCGTTACAGGCAGATCAGCCTGCGGAAACGAAAAGTGAAAAGATCATCCAAAAAAACCAAACGAAGGGATCACAGAAAAAAAGAGTGCGTGGAATTGTGGGAGTTGGAACCACTTTAAGTTACGATCCAATTAGATTTTGTGTAAAAAATGAGATCGATTTACCATTTTTTTAAAAAACTGAAAAAATATTTATGTATGATTAGTGTCTTTAAATTAAAATTCTGACCAAGAATGGCAAAAATTCAAAATCCGGTCACCGAATCTCAAACATTGAGTTTCATGCCTTCTTTACTTTCTAATAAGAGTACTCTACACTGCTAACCAACAAAAAATACGATGTCTGATAAAAAAGTTAACATTGCCATAATTGGCCTCGGCTTCGGTGCCGAATTTATTCCTATCTACCAGCGTCATCCAAACGCCAATATGTTTGCGATATGCCAGAGAAATGAAACCAAACTCAACGCAATCGGAGACCAGTTTGGCGTGGACCTTCGCTACACGTCCTACGAAGACCTGCTCGAAAACCCGGATATTGACGCCGTTCATATTAACACACCGATTCATTTACATGCAAAGCACACACTGATGGCTTTGAGGGCAGGCAAACATGTTTCGTGTACGGTGCCCATGGCTACAACCATTGAAGAATGCGAAGAAATTGTGGATATCGTAAAAAAAACCGGACTGAAATACACAATGGCAGAAACAGTGGTTTATAGCCGGGAATATTTATTTGTGAAGGAATTATATGAAAAGGGCGAATTGGGTGATATCCAGTACCTGCAGGCAAGCCATCCTCAGGATATGGAAGGATGGCCGGAATATTGGGAGCGGATGAAACCGATGCACTACGCCACTCATGTGGTAAGTCCGGTGCTTGGCCTGATGGACAAACCAGCCGAATATGTTTCCTGTTTTGGATCAGGGCGAATTAATGAAGATCTGGCAAATAAATCAGGGTGTTCATTTGCTGTTCAGTCAGCACATATCAAACTGAAAGACAGTGATGTGTCGGCACATATACACCGCTGTTTGTTTGATACAGCACGCCAGTATCGGGAAAGTTTTGATGCGTACGGTACTAAAAAATCGTTTGAATGGCCGCTGATTGAGGGTGAAAAACCGGTGATACATACAGCAAAAAAACCTGAACATGAAATTCCCGAACGTGTGGAAGTTCCGGATTATGGTCACCGGCTTCCTGAAGAGATCCGGGCATTTACACAAGCCGGAGTTTACGATGCCGAAGACTCTGCACACCTTTCCTTTATACAGGGCGCCGGCCATGGCGGATCGCATCCGCACCTTGCACACGAATTTGTCGCCGCTATAACTGAAGACAGAGACCCGTATCCGAACGCGGTTACTTCAGCGAATTGGACCTGTGTAGGCCTGCTGGCTCATGAATCGTCCATGAATGGAGGAAAAATCATGAAACTGCCAGACTTTACTCTTCCAGAATAATATCGTTATTCTCCTTCAACTACTTTTACTTATTTATTTCACATTTAAACCGGGAAATATGTCCAGTTTCACTTTGATCCGAACGGGAATTCTTCTGCTTGCCTTCACAATAACGCTATATTCCTGTACTTCAACAGAACCTGCGGTAACGCATTACACTGCAACTGATACAACAGAGCAGGAGCAAACCGCGGTTCCTGATCGACTGCACGTTCTTTTTCTTGGTGATGACGGCCATCACCAGCCAAGAGAAAGGCTTCGGGTAATTGTTTCAAACTTTGCCGATCAGGGAATCTTTTTCCATTATACCGACCGGCAGGATCATCTGAACCTGGAGAACCTGAAGCGTTATGATGTTCTCATGATTTATGGCAACAGGTCAGGGTTAACCTCTCAGCAGGAATCAGATTTACTGAACTATGTGCAATCCGGTGGCGGCCTTGTTGCCGTGCATTCGGCATCATCTTCTTTTAACGATTCGGATGCGTTTGTTAACCTTGTAGGTGGTGCATTTAAGGCGCATGGTGACGCGACATTCAGTGTGAGGCATCTTATGCCCGAGCATCCGGTTAAAGCGGGTGTGCCCGAATTTGAAAGTTGGGATGAAACCTATGTACACATGAAGCATAACCCGGATAAAACGGTACTCTCCGTCAGGGTTGAGGGTGATCATGAAGAACCCTGGACGTGGGTCAGAAATCATGGCGACGGGCGTGTGTTCTACACGGCCTGGGGTCATGACGCACGAACCTGGAGGCAGCCGGGATTCCGGCAGCTGCTTGACCGGGGAATTCGCTGGGCCGCAGGTGACTGGGCTTTGGATGCTGAATTCGAATTCCCGCTATTAACGTTTGGTGAGGGATTGCTGCCCTATTATCCGTCTGGAGAACGATGGGGCACCACAGGCGATCCCATCACAGAAGTCCAAAATCCGCTTACTCCCGATGAATCCCTTCAGCATATTCTTACCCATCCCGACTTTCGGGTTGAACTCTTCGCATCGGAAGAACAGGTCATCAATCCGATCGACCTTGCCTGGGATGAGGAGGGCCGTCTATGGGTACTCGAAACGGTAGATTATCCCAACAAGTTTACGGATGACCGTACCGGCAGCGACCGTATCAAAATACTGGAAGATACTACCGGTGATGGCCGCGCAGATAAGGTAACCACTTTTGTGGATGGGCTGAATATACCGACCGGATTGGTACTTGTAAACGGGGGTGTGATTGTTGCACAGGCGCCAGACTTCATTTTTTTCAAAGATACAACCGGTGATGGGAAAGCCGATTACCGTGAGGTGCTAATCAGTGGCTGGGGTACGTTCGATACCCACGCGGGGCCAAGCAATCTTCGGTATGGATTCGACAACCAGATCTGGGGAGCAGTAGGCTATTCAGCTTTCGAGGGAATAGTAGGTGGCGAAGATCACCGGTTCAGCAGCGGGTTCTACAGGTTCAGGCCCGATGGTTCTAAGCTTGAATATATTTCCAATACCAGCAACAATACCTGGGGACTTCATTTCAATGAAGAGGGCATCGTATTCGGTTCAACGGCCAATTTGGATGTACCGGTACACAGCGTAATTCCAAATCGTTATTATGATCTGGTTCGCGGGTTCGGGCAAAAACCACGGCTGCCTATGATCGCCAATTCCAACCGGATCTTTCCGCTGTTTGAAGAGGTACGCCAGGTTGATCAGCATGGAAGGTATACAGCTGGCTCCGGTTTTGAAGTTTATACCGCCCGTGATTTCCCTCAATCCTACTGGAACAGGAAAGCATTTGTTGCTGAACCAACAGGCCATTTATTAGGGGCATTTATCCTGGAGCCTCATGGCAGTACATACCGTGCCCATAATGTATGGAATAAACTTGCAAGCCGTGATGAGTGGTTTTCCCCAATACAGTCGAGAGTTGGCCCCGACGGTGCCCTTTGGGTTCTGGACTGGTACAATCTGATTATTCAGCACAATCCCACTCCTCCCGATTTTGAAACCGGTGCTGGGAATGCATACATCAACGAATTGCGTGACCAGAAACATGCCCGTATTTATCGGGTTGTACACAAGGATGCCTCTCATAACCAGCCCATCAACCTGAAGGATGCATCCCCTGCCCAACTTACAGAAGCATTAAGTAATGACAATCTGTTCTGGAGGCTAACCGCCCAGCGATTACTGGTTGAGAGAGGTGATGCCGATGTACAATCTGAACTTCTCCGATTACTGGCAGATCAGCGGGTAGATGAGCTGGGCTTGAATCCGGGTGCACTTCATGCGCTCTGGACACTGCAGGGGCTTGGACTGATACATGAAAACAATCAGGAAGTTACGGAAGCCGTGGTCCGGGCACTTTATCATCCCGCGCCATCTGTACGAAGGACTGCATTAATGGTATTGCCACGAAGCCATGGAATGCTGGATGAAATGCTCGCCGCAGGCTTTTTCCCCACACGGAATGCACCCGGTGAAATGGGATACACGCTGCCATTACGCGCTATGTTCAATGCCGATTTAAAGGTTAGGCTTGAGGCATTACTTGCGGTTGCGGAAATGCCTGCAAACAGCCGTGTTGGAAGAGCCCTCGCCGAAATGATTATGCTGGAAGAAAATGCGAATGATCGCTGGCTCAGGGATGGAATAACCATTGCAGCCACAAATAATGAAGCGGAATTTCTGGAGAATGTACTTTTAAAAAGGTTTACTGACTCAGCTGATGAGGATTTCAAAAATAACGTAGCAACAGTGGTTGAAAGAGTTGCCAAACATTTTGCTTTGGGTGAAAATCCTGATTTACTGGTTTCCGGGATGTTGCTCAGCCTGGAGTCCTCTGACGTTTTAATCGGTTCAGCATTCCTTGAAGGGCTGACTGAAGAGTGGCAGGAAAATAAAAGACCCTTACTGGATGAATACCTTGAGCAGCACCTGCAGGAAATGAGCCGTTCTATGCCTGATGAATTCAGGGAAAAATTAAATGAATTGGCTGAAAAATGGGGAAGTCCGGGGTTATTTGATACTATTGAAGAGCCGGAAGCAGTACAGCCTGCCGGAACCGTACAGCACCATGTGCATACTGAGCCCGCTGTACCCGTTCAAAGAGATGTGCCATATGATGAAGGTGCATCCGTTACTGTGGCTGACGGAGACACGGTGAGTGTCAGGTCATTCGGTGCCGATTTAAGCTATGATGTTACTGAAATCCGGGCACGGGCGGGTGCAACGATCACCATCCGGTATGATAATACCCAAAGCGAAATGCCGCATAATGTAGTGTTTGTTTATGGCGAAGGTGATATTTATCCGGTAGGAATGGCTGCGCTGAGGGCACAACAGCATGAATATATTCCTGTAGATGATGAGGCCTATTCTAAAATTTTTGGATACACCAGGCTTGCAAGGCCGGGCGAGGTTGCCTATGTTACTGTAACTGTTCCGCCGCCGGGCTCATATCCCTACATCTGCACTTACCCGGGTCATTTTACGATGATGCAGGGACGTTTAATCTCTCAATGAACGGCAAAAAAAGAATAACCAAAAACTATAAAAAATGATATGAAATTAGGTGTAAGTCTTTGGTTATGGACATCCCCGATTACGAATGAAATTATTGAAGAATATGCCCCGAAAATCGCTGCAATGGGTTTCGATACCATCGAAGTGCCGCTTGAGGATCCTGATGGTCTTGACTGCTCAGCGGCAAGAAAAATCATTGAAAAACATGGGCTGGATGTAACCTGTTGTGCAGCCATGGGGCCGGGCAGAGACATTGTTCATCCAGATCTTTCTGTTCAAAAAGATGGAATGGAGTACCTCCAAAAAGCAATACTTGCAGCAGCTGAACTGGGATCGGAAGTGCTGGCTGGCCCTGTTTATGCAGAGGTTGGCCGTCTTTGGAGTATGACAGATGAAGAGCGAAAAATACATGAGGATTTACTTGTGGCTCAACTTTTAAAGCTTTCAAAGCATGCAAATACTCATGGGATTACTATTTGTGTTGAGGCTCTGAATCGGTTTGAAACAAGCTTTCTAAACCTGACTTCCCAGGTGAAAAAAATCATTGAAATGGTGAACGAACCATCCTGTAAAATATGTCTGGACCTCTTTCATGCCGGGATTGAAGAAAAAAACCTGGGTGATGCCATACGCCTGGCCGGAGATCATCTATTTCATCTTCAGGTAGCGGAAAACGACCGTGGAACACCGGGAACCGGCCAGCTAAACTGGGAGGAGGTGGCAGGGGCATTAAAGGGTATTGGCTATAACAGACAGGTAGTCATCGAAACTTTTTCCCCCGGAAACAAGAACCTCGCCAAAGCCGCCAGTATCTGGCGCCCGCTGGCCGATAGCCCCGATAAACTTGCCACAGATGGATTACATTTTCTGAGGAAGCTGCTGAATGTATAAAGATTTGACAAATGATTGACCTGCCTGTTTTTTACAGAAGAGATGAAATAGTTGTCCAATTTGATTATAAACGGGCCGG
>SKKO01000298.1 GCA_007123715.1 Balneolaceae bacterium
ATCATACCGGCAACACTTCCGCAGGTCTCAATGCATTGAATCAGGTAAGGGAAAGAGTCGGCCTTCAGGAATTGGCTGCTCTTACACCAGAAGCTATAATGCATGAACGGGATGTCGAACTATTTGGTGAATGCCTCAGATATCCGGATATGGTTCGATGGTTAATGCTTCCTGATCCCTGGGTAACATCAGAGGAAATTCACCCTAATTTCGAGATAAATAAGCATGAATACTTTCCCATACCTGAAGCCGATATTCTCAGGCTTGGTGGATCATTAAAGCAGAATCCGGGCTGGTAATGCATTAATTCCAAGGCCATATTTAAACTGTATCTCGAAAACAGACAATAAATGACCGGAATCCAAAAAAATAAGAATATCTGCGGAAGTGTTCTGTTCACGATTGGCACAGGCAAATATTTTATTCGCTAAAGGATAATGGGGGTAATCCTGATTAAGACATATATCAACCAATTCTACACCGTAATTGTCAAAAAAACGAGTGGTTTCATCTGATACCTGATGACCTTTTCTTGGCTGATAACTGTAAATTGGAATATTTCTGAATTCCCCCCCAAACTCTCTTATAGACCAAATCAGGAGTTTTGACATGTTCTCAAGATAACCGTTTTCTGTACAGATGATGATTTCAGCATTTAGAGAATAATCTTTCATGAAAAGCTGGTCAACTCAGGATCATTTAACGTTCAGTATACAGGAAATCAATAAACTCATACGATGAAACAACTATTGTAAGAGATATTTTGAGATGCAGTATTCAATCATCTTATCATAGAAGTAATTGCTTCATTTAAAAATTCAATTTACTTCTTAACCACCCATGTGTCGGAGCTATAGCCTTACGTACGCCCCAGTATATACTGGACGCTGAGAAGTGGCTGTAGCTCTTAATATTTTTTATAAATTTCCCTGAATCCGGATAGTACACTGTTATATCTGGCACTTGCCTGAGTTCCACATTGAAATCGTGATAAATTGTTTGCAGTTGTTCAAGGGTATTGTCTGAAAGCTTTAATTTATGAGATTCACGGGTTCTGAATGGGGGAAATGTAGAGACAAACTCACGAGGCAGATTCAGGAAATCGAAAATCTTTTCAAGATTATCGTATATGGCATCATATTTGAGAAAAAGAACAGGGTTTGTATGCAAAAAGTTATACCAATTATTGAAATGTTCCTTGAAATAAAACCGATCAATCCCTTCCGATGCAAATTGTTCAATTGTCATCGTGGCTGGAATTGGTTGTTCTTTGTTCCTCAATCCCCTAATAATTTTTTTTGACTGGTAATGATGCAGGTTCCTTCTGAATAAAGAGATTGCAGCCATCACCGGGTCGCCAACCAGATAAATAAATTTTAGATCGCTATTGATTGACAGCGGCGGATATGGCAGATGTTTCAGTTTGTCTTTATCACTTCTGTCATTAACCCTGTAATATTGTCTAATAAAATCAATGATAAATGTAGTTCCAACACCACCAAAAGAAGTAACTACAACTTCAAAATCTGAAGGTATATTTTTTTTTATATACAATGATCTCAGGATAATCTATAAATAGTGTAAACTATTCTGCCGGTACGATCCGGTTAATGGTGCCATTCGATTCATTACTAAAATAGATAAATCCGTCAGGCCCCTGCCGCACATCGCGGATTCGTCCGATTCCATCGAGAAATCTCTCTTCATGCACAAATTGATTTCCATCAACCACTATTCTGGAAATAAGTTGAAAAGAAAGTGCTCCGTTTAGTATGTTTCCTTTCCAGCCGGGATATCTGTCACTGGTAACAAAGTCCATACCTGAAGGAGCGATTGACGGCGTCCAGTGCATCACAGGCTGTTCCATACCTTCTTTTTCGGTATGTTCCGTTATGGTGGTTCCGTTGTAATTAATTCCATAAGTAATTTCTGGCCAGCCATAATTTGCACCCGGCTTGTCATGTGCATTTAGTTCATCGCCGCCTCTTGGTCCATGCAGATTCGTCCAGATAGTTCCTGTTTCGGGGTGAACCGCCATTCCCTGGATATTTCTTAATCCGTAAGCATAAATTTCATCCAGACCATCCCGGCCCACAAAAGGATTATCCTGCGGAATACTGCCATCATCATTTATCCTAAATAAATTCCCATTCGAATTCGTGATATCCTGTGCGGTATGCATGGAACCCCGGTCACCAATCGAAAAGAAAAGGTAACCATCCGGGTCAAAAGCTATCCGGCTGCCGAAATGATGGCGGGCGCTGGTCATGGGTTGGCCAACGTAAATATCTTCCTGGTCAGTTAAAGTATGGTTATCAGCGTCGTAACGGGCTCTCATAATTGCCGTGTGAGCTCCTTCAGAGCCGGGTTTAGAATAACTGATATAAATCCAGCCGTTATCTTCATAATCAGGATGAATTTCAATATCAAGTAACCCGCCCTGTCCCTGGGCAAATACCTCCGGAACTCCCCCAACAGGTTCATTAATGCGTTGTCCCTCACTTATTAGCCAGAGATTCCCGTCACGTTCAGTAACCATCACAGTTCCGTTAGGGAAAAATACCATACCCCAGGGAATTGATATGCCGCTTATTACAGTCTGTACATGAAAATTAAGTTCTTCTGTTTCATATAGCTGCCCAGGATCAGATGGTAACGGGAAATAAATATCTGCGCTGTAATTGCTCTCGGTATCCTCATTCGGACCATTTAGCTCCGCCTCCGATTCCATACTTTCTGTGCAGGCTAATAATGAAAATATCATGAATACAAGTATGAAGCCGGGCAGTTTTTTTAACGTATTAAAAGACATAGTTTTTTGTTTATTTAAATTGAGTTTGAATATATAATAAAAATAGAACTCATTAAGCCTTATATAATAATCAAAATGATCCTTATTTTTTCATTCTGCACATTTTTTTAACAATTCGCCCCGGAAGGGGCTTAACTTGCAGTATTCACAAATAAAATTCTAATCCATTGTATATCTGCCAGAAACATTGAATGGAATTGTGGTTCCTGTGTCAAAGCCCTCTATGTCTGCCGAGAGGTTGGCAGACCCGCTCAGGCCATAATTAAATGTTGTTGTTCCGGCCAGCATTTCTAAAAGCACAGAACCCATTTGAGCTGAATTCAGGCGGATTGGAATGCGAATGGTATCACTTTCTGATGCTCCCAGCCTTATCGCATCAACCAGGCGTGTATCAAGCCATTCCCTGCCATTTACCTGCAAAGTGTAGGCAGCATTCGACATGGAAATACCAAATATGTTTGGATTTGTAACCCTGAATGCCACCTCCATTTCAGCCCCGGCCAGTGAGAGATTTTTCACGTCAAATCCGCCAAATTCAATTCGGGGTATTCGTGGTATGGGCAGCTCGCCTGCAGCATTAACGGGCAATCGCTGTACTCCAAGACCAGGTATATCAAATTGTACTTCGGTATTGATACGATAGGCAATCACTTCACTGCCAACAAGTGAGCTGAATGTATTCAGCATCTCGGAAAAATTCAGTGTTACCGGAACACTTAGCGTACTCACACTCTCCCTGCTGATGCGTAAATTTTGATCTTCTGTTCCCGAAAGGAAAGAATTGTCATTAATAAAAAATTCGTATGAATACCGGTCGGCGGTAAGACCGACTGGATTTGGATTATTAACATCAAAATGAAATTGTAAAACCGCCCTGTTAAAATCGATGCTTTGGATACTCATGCGGTTATATTCAAGAGTGGGGCGTCTTGTATCAGCCAAATCCCTTAAAGCGGCACAACCTGAGGCAAACACAGCCACCATGAAGATGGATACAAATTTTTTCATAGCATTCTTATTTAATTTCCTTTCAAGATACAAAACCCATTTGATCTATAATGTGTTCCGGATAGAAATGTTGCCTCTATTTTTTTATAAAGTTGTTCAATTGCTCCCTGAATTTTGGCGCGCCTCCGTTTGCCGGGTGTCGAACGCCCGAATAACTGATTCCAAGCTCTCTCAAACTCTGCTCACATTTTTTTCCAACGGCTATTATGTTTACATCTTTATCGCCGAAAAGGCCAATAAAATCATTCAAATGCTTTAATCCCTCTTCCAGCTCTCCTCTTAACGGTGTGCGGTTACTCAGAAACCCTGTCTCTTTATTATATGGATGCCATGGAACGGCATTCCATAAAACAACATCATAGGGATCAATGCCCAAGTCGATGAGAGCCCCCCACATGATAGTAGCTGTTGGTTCACTCATTCCATTTGTAATTAGTTCCGGATTGCTGGTTCGCGTTGGTTTTATTGTTTTGAAAATGTGATCGGGTTTAATGCCATATTTTTCCTTCTGATGGCCAAGAAGGATCCGCTCCGATGTCATGGCCAAACCTGTAAAATGCCCTCCCTGGTAACCCAGCGCCTCGGCAATGAAAAGGTATTTTGCACGGTGAATTCTCTCAGCAAGGTATACTTCCAGCTGGTGGCGGCGTATATCGGGGGCATCGGCATAAAGATCATTTTTTTTATCCCGGTGAAACCATGGATTGAAAAGACCTTCGGGTGTTTTTTTGAGTGACCGGATAAAATGTTGAATCACGTAAACTTATTCTTTAATTCTTCTGATGTTATTTTTTTTATGATGATAAAATCATGTTAAAAGATTGTTTTTCCAACATCGTAAAAATGTACATCCAAAGAAAGTATTACTTCAAGACTCACGCTCCGGCACAACGGTTTGTAAAGTTAGCCAAGCCTTCAGTAGCACCTAATTTGCCCCAAAAGCAAGCAACACCAGATCAGTGGTGACACTAAAAACTTTGTGCAACATCGGGCCCTGGTGCCCTCGTGGCTAAAACCTTCCTGCCTTTTTTATAAATCTTTCAGCAGCCACTCAGCACCCAGACCTTCGGGTGAATGCATCCAGCTTCATCAAGGCCCAAATCCCTCCGTGCCTCTGCGTCTCTGCGTGCTATTACTTCCTCCTGCCCGCAATATACGCCAGTTGTAATATCCTCAGCTCATTATAGTCCACTTCTTTATTCAGATCTTCGTAAATCGGTTTCAATAACTCAGGCCCTAATTTTTTCATGGTTGCAAGTACTTCATCTTGTTTTCGCTCAGATAATCCGGATGCTTTCAAAATACCTGTGGGATAAAGCTTGTTGCCTTCATCAAGATATTTCTTCAAGTTGCTGATAATGGTTACCGTTTTCACACCGAATTGCTCGGCAAGATGATCGATCGATTTGCCTTTGTTAAATTCTTTTCCAATTAGGTGATGCTTTTTTTTAGAGGCCGTTTTTTTTGCCTTCTGTCGTATCACTCTCGATCTGGATGTTACCTCATTTTCACGGGTAAATTTTCGAATGATATTTAAGAACATATCCCCGTATTTTTTCAGCTTTGTATCTCCGACACCATAAATGCCGATCAGGCTGTGCTCATCCTGAGGATAGTAATAAGACATTTCCATCAGTGTAGTATCCGGAAAAATTGCATAAGGAGGAATGCCTTGTTCATCGGCCAGTTCTTTCCTTTTTTCCCTCAGCTTTTCGAACAGGTTTTCATTGTATCGATTTTCAACCACGTCAGTGGTTTTAGCTCTTACAACTATGTCAGCTGCCGTTTGTGTTCTGTCCAGGATTCCCGTAACCCGCTCATCTCCTTTCAACACCCTTTTTGCATTTTCAGTAAGAAGAAGGCTGCCGTGTTGAGGATTTTTTTCAACCAGCCCCTTGCGGATCAGCAACCTTGCAAACTGGACCCACTGGTTTTTTGTCCATTCCTTCCCGATACCATATGTGGTCAATTTATCGTGGCCATTTTCAAGAATTTTTTTTGCAGACGATCCTCTCAATATATCGGCAATATGATAGGACCCATAAAGTTGCTCGGAACGCACCATACAGCTCATAAATTTTTGCGCCTGAATAGTATAGTCTTCTTCATCGCCCTTTTCACGCAGGCAGTTGTCACACATTCCGCATTGGGTCTTTTTGTAGGATTCCCCGAAATATCTGATGAGCGGTATTCGCCGGCACCCGTCAAATTCGAGATAGTTAATAAGTGCATCGAGGTGTTTTTCAGCAACTTCTTTTTCTGCTCCCTCTTTCTGGTTAATGAAATACTGAATTTTCTGCCTGTCAGAATAACTGTATAACAGCAGGCAATCTGCCCTTATACTGTCGCGACCGGCCCGGCCAATTTGCTGATAATATGATTCGATATTCTGTGGCATGTCATGATGTATCACAAAACGCACGTCAGGTTTATTGATGCCCATCCCGAACGCAATGGTCGCAACGATAATCCGTGCATCATCACGGATAAAAGCTTCCTGGTTACGCATTCGCTTTTCATCCGACAGGCCGGCATGGTATGGCAGTACCGAGTGCCCATCGTTTTTCAGGTCGAAAGCAAGTTCATCCACTTGCCTTCTCGAAAAACAATAGATAATTCCTGACTGGTTGGATCTTGTATATAGAAAATCAAGAATCTGATCGAGAGGATTTTCTTTATCGGCCACTTTGAGTACAAGGTTTTGCCGGTCGAAACTGGCCACAAATCGGCCGGAATCTTTCATCTCAAGAATGTTTTGAATATCGTCCTGAACCCGTGGGGTGGCTGTTGCTGTCAGTGCCAGGCAAACAGACTCAGAATAATCTTTTCGCACCTCAGCCAATTGGCGGTATTCCGGCCGGAAATCGTGGCCCCATTCAGAAATACAATGTGCTTCATCAATGGTAAAACAGTCAACTTTTATAGTTGAAAGTAAATCCCGGGTTTTATCCAGCATCAGTGTTTCCGGTGCGAGATAGAGCAGTTTAGCCTCACCGGCTCGCAGGCGGTTCACGTTCATTCTGTACTGTTCAGACGTAAGTGAGCTGTTCAGAAACAGGGCCGGAACCCCGAATTGATCGAGTTGTTCCACCTGATCCTTCATAAGGGATATTAACGGAGAAACCACTATTGTTAATCCGTCGAAGATCATTGATGGAATCTGGTAAATGAGTGACTTGCCGCCACCAGTAGGCATAATCACAAGGCTATCTCTCTTGTTAAGCACATTTTTTATCGCATCCTGCTGCAACGGACGAAATTCATCGTATCCAAATGTTTGCTTGAGAATTGTTTTGGCTTGCTGAATCATCATATCAGTCTAATTATAAAAATTCTGTCTCTGTATTGTATGAACCAAAAAACTGCCATTCCTTACAAAAAAAACTCTGCAATGCACCGTTGCGTGCCCTACCACTGCCGCGGTATCAGATAAAACTCCTCCATCCGCCCGTCAATATACCATACCTTTTCACCATCAAAAATGGCGTCTTCTTCGAGCATGATGAGAATATTCCTATTCCATTCCGGTACATACACTTCGGTGTTTAGTTCTATTGAGTGTGCGGTATTAGGGTAAAGCGGGTAATCGCCGTTGCCGGGCACACCACCCTGCTGATCCCAAAGTCCGATTGTAGGGCCTGCTCCATGGCCCTGATAGCCAATCGGGTGTGTGTAAATCGTTGCCTTGATGCCTTCCTCTGCTGCTTTGCGGAGCGCCGCGGCCAGAATTTCATTACCTGTTCGCCCGGTAACAAATTCATTGGTTAAAATATCCTGCAGCCGGTTACCGACAGCCAAAGCGTCTTTTAACCCCTGTGGTGCATCGTACTCGCCCGGGCGAAGCACGTACGCATTACGCTGTGTATCAGTTGTAAGGCCAAGGTATTCGATACCCAGATCCATGTGGATTATATCACCGGGTAAAATCACGTCACCATCGGCATAATCTGAAAAATCGCCGGTATGTTCGGGTGACTCGCTTCGGTGTACCGATACCGACGGATGAAACCAGGTTGTAAGATTCAGATCACGCATTCGTTCTCTGAACCACCATTGAACATCCTGCGTGGTCGTTACACCCGGTGTAATCACCATCTCCGAGAGTCCTTCTGCAATAATGTTATGCGCTATCCTGTTAATTTGCCTGTAAACCGTTATTTCTTCTTCCGTACGTGTCTCCAGCCATCCGATTGAGAGGTTTTCTGCTGAAACGATCCGTTCCTGAAAATCTGGCGAAATGCTGTTTTTCAGATTCATGAAATCGGTGTGGCTAATGCCGTCGGCCAGTGCAAAATGCTCCGAAATATTTACACCAATGTTAGCCGGTTTCCGTTCAGCCACAATCTGCCCAAAACGTTTCCACTGGTCGGGCTCTTCATCCGGGAACCACTGTGTCTCAAAAAAGCCGATGTTATAGCGTGCTACTGCCAGCCGTTCAATCTGCTGCCCGTCATCAAAAAATACAAGAATGGTAGTCCGGCGCGATGATTGCCAGGTTGCCGGAAGCATAGTAAGCAATACCGGGTCTTCATTGTATTCCCGTGCCACCAAAACCCACATATCAATTCCTTCGCGGCGCATCAATTCGGGGATCAGGTTATCCAGACGGTACTCCGTCCACCGATCCATTACTTCAGCACGTTCTCGCATTGTCAGAATGTTCGGGGTATTAATGGTTTGAGCGATTGAAAAATTCCCCGTCAAAAAAAAGATGGTCAGAAATATGGCTGTAATTTTTTTCATATGTTGAAGTTTCGCAAATAATGCGTTTAATTATTCATCCGTTTGTTAAATTCACTTTATCTTACAAAAGTTTTTTAAAATATTTGAGATCTTTCTCTTATTCCCCAAACCGTATTCGGTTATCTTAACATAGATATTGTTCAGATAATCCGATCAGTGGTACAGTATACAGATATTAGATCCAACGCCTCAAAGCCTCATTACCTATGAAAATAAGCATTACAAAAGCAGAACAAAGCAGAATTTCCGAACTGGATTTCGGGAACCTCGATTTCGGACGGATATTTTCCGACCATATGCTCGAGATGGCCTACTCTGACGGACAATGGCAAATTGCCGAGATCAAACCATACGGGCATATCACATTTGAGCCTTCCATGATGGCACTGCATTACGGCCAGGCCATTTTTGAAGGAATGAAAGCTTATTATGTTGATGATGACACCATTAACCTGTTCCGACCGAAAGACCATCATGCCAGGCTGAATAATTCGGCCCGGAGACTTTGCATGCCGGATATTGATGAGTCTGTTTTTATCGAAGCTCTTGAGGAACTAATGAAACTTGACCATGAATGGGTCCCCAAAAAACATGGCCAGGCACTTTATATTCGCCCGGTAATGTTTGCCACTGAAGAGTATCTGGCAGCCAAAGTATCTCAGGAATACCGGTTTTACATTATTACCAGCCCGGTTGGTGCTTATTACAGTGAGGGATTCAATCCCGTAAAGCTGACTACATCTGACCAATACGTTCGTGCCGTTAAAGGCGGAACCGGCGAAGCAAAAGCTGCTGGAAATTATGGCGGAAGTTTTTTGCCTGCCCGCAAAGCCCAGGAAAGTGGCTATACACAGGTTCTGTGGCTGGATGCCAATGAACATAAATATGTGGAAGAAGTAGGCACTATGAATATTTTCTTTCTGATAGGAGAAACTCTTGTGACTCCGGAACTGACAGGAACGGTATTGCCGGGAATTACACGGCGTTCTGTGATAACACTTGCTCAAGAGTGGAACATCCCGGTTGAGGAAAGAAGGGTATCATTAGAGGAATTATTCGATGCACATCAAAACGGAAGTCTTAAAGAAATCTTTGGTGCCGGCACAGCTGCTGTCATTTCTCCGGTAGGATTGATCCATCATCAGGGTAAAGCTATTACACTTGATATGGAAAAAATCGGCCCCTTTGCGAAAAAAATGTATGATGCCATCACCGGTATTCAATACGGAAAAATTGAAGACACACATGGCTGGGCACATCCGGTTGATGTGAGAGCTTCAGTCTGTCAATAAAATATGCGAATAAAAAGCCGGTAAAACTTATTTGTTAAAAACTGTACCAAAACGTTTTTAAGCCCCGTTATTTGTATATTATTACTATTAATTTTTCCTAACGGAGTTGTTATGAAAACCCAAACTCTGCTGTTCTTAATTTCCTTCCTTTTTTTAATGGTAGCCTGTTCTGCGTCAGAGAACGCTACAAGGCCTCACGAAATTGATATACATACCGGTAGTTCTGTAAATGTGGTAACGGATGACCGTGATTACTACCGTTCACTTGCAGATTACCTGCAACGCATGCCGGGTGTTTATGTTTCCGGCCCGCAAAATAACCAAATGGTTCTTATCAGAGGCGTTTCATCATTCAATTCTGAAATTGAACCACTCTATGTAATTGATGGGACTACGGTTGGAACAAATTACAATGCGGTAAACAATATGCTGAATGTAAGGGATATTGCTAATGTACGTGTATTAAAAGGGAGTGATGCATCCATTTACGGTGTAAGAGGAGCGAATGGTGTAATTGTTATCACCACCAAGCGGTGATTCTTTAAATGTTCTTTTAGAGATTTAAATGTTATTAGACAGGTCAAGATTACGCTTCACCTGCTGTAATTCATTATTAATACTTTTTTTAATGAGGAGTTTATATGAAAAGTTTGTCACTAATATTGCTTTTCTCCCTGTTTTTTGTATTTACTTCGTGTTCAACATCTGAACAAACAAGAGATCGTGAACAAACCAGTACTTCAACCGATGGTTCAACGACTGTAGTTTCCGACTCGAGAGATACTTATCGAACACTGGCAGATTTTCTGCAAAGGGTGCCGGGTGTTCAGGTTTCCGGCCCAAGCCAAAACCCTACCATAAAAGTTCGCGGATCAGCTTCATTTATGGCGAACACCGATCCCCTTTATGTGGTAGACGGTAACGTAGTCGGTAATAGTTATTCACAGGCAAATAATATGCTCAATGTCCGTGATATCGATAACGTGAGAGTGCTGATGGGAAGTGATGCGTCTATTTACGGTGTAAGGGGTGCAAATGGTGTGATTCTTATTACCACAAAGCGCTGATTCCATTTCAGGGTTATATCAAAAATCAAATTTTTAAGAAATGAGTTTATGTTGTAATTCTTTAACTACAATTAAATCCCGATTTCCATCTGAAACCGCATATACCATTGATTCCGGCCCGCCGTCTGCAGAAACTCTTCTCTGCTGTATGTGAATTCAGACTGAAGTTTTAACGCATGCTCCCAGATGTATTTTGTGATGCCAAATGTATACTGCCGGATGTGCGGATAAATGCCACGGAGGCTGTTCTGAGGTAATTGATTAGAAAAACGGCCAATGATCTCCACATTTACAGGGAAAAGATAACTGACCTGAAAATCTGTACCATTACCCGAAAATACATAACTGAAATCATCAGGATTTACCGGATTAATGGTGACCGGATTATCAGTGTCTCTGCTCATATAGGCCGCCATTGCCGAAAAACCCCGGTATTTGATAATGGCATCCAATAATATTGATCTCAGATCTCTGGATTCAAACAAGTTTGGACCAAGCTGGCCACGCTGTCGCTGTGCACCGGTGTTATAATGGTACGTGCCCGAAATCATCAGCTTAGGAGTTTGTTCGCGTAAAAGGTCTCCCTCAAAAATCCAGCCATTGTTTTGGAATGCACCTAACGGAAATAGCTCAATCCTGGCTGTATAAGCCAGGTTCGTATCTGTATTATGGGTTGTGTTTCGCCCGTCGCCCGTACTCATTGCTGTTTTAATATTATACGAAAAACGGTTCTGAACTTCATTCAGGTGATATACAAATAGCCCGAAATCCCGGTCAATATTAAATCTGGCGTTATTGATACTGCGATCTGTTAGTTGTAATGCCCCGGATGAATTTACTCTCTGACGGTTTCCTGGCAGCTTTGTCTGCCCAAAGCCAAAGCTCCAGTAGTTATTTGGCTGATAAAAGAACACAGCATCCCTTATAATGTTAATATTTTCACCTGCAATTATTTCGCCCACATCGTCGGGTGCAAATGAAAGCTGGATTGCATATAAAAACCGGGTATCTCCCACAAAGCCGTCGAAGCGAACCCTCAGCCTTCTTACTGCCGCCTCAATTGCCTCATTATCACCAGTATCCGTATAGGTTGCCCTATTCTGCATTCGAAAACGGAGATTGAGCCGGAAGGTACTGTCGGGTGTGGTCCATCCAAGCCCTGAACCATAGCTGTAATATGGCAGCATGGGAAAACGGATATCATCACCAAATTGTTCAGTTCCATCGCCGGCATCAGTTTGTGCAATGGATAAACAAGGGTTAAAAACCACCGAAATACAGATGGTAATCAAGGAAAAAATAAATTTCTTCATGAAAAATTGTGCAACTCTTCTAATAAATAACGGCCCGGAAAATGTAGCAAAATCGGAATCCAAATAAAAGTTTGCATCGAATACCTCCCAATGCCATTGGCACGCTGAGATGTCTGGCTGGAATTCTTCCTGCTCTTGTTCTTGTCTCTATGATTGGGTTCTATGCGGCTTCCTTACCCTCATTTAATATTATCCTGCGCCTCCCGTATCATTTATGATCAGGCATAACCTGAAAATGATCAGGGATTTGTTTGTTGCTGCCCTCTTAACGATGTTGATTCACCGTCTATAAGATAATAACGGCTTTCTATTACCGGGTTCCCGTTCAGTCCGGAAATATCTAGATCCAGCCGGCCAACACGAATCCCGCTGTGCCCCATCTGAGTCACAATGGTTTTTTTACCGGATGGATTTTCAATGAAAACCGGTTCATCAAGAAAGGTATGTGTGTGTCCGCCAATGATCATATCGATACCGGCTACTGACCCGGCAAGGGTTATGTCGTCTGTACGTCCGTTTTGATACTGAAATCCGAGGTGGCTCAGACAGATCACATAGTCGCATCTATGATACTCCCTGAGGCTTTCCACACCCCGCCGGGCAACAGTAATTGGATCGTGTGAACTTACATTACCGTGAAGTTTCCGTTCTACAATCCCGTCGAACTGAATTCCAATTCCAAAGATACCAACTCTGAAGCCATCGAATTCTTTTACAATCTGACGCTGAATATAGGGATTCACCGGCGTATTGCGGGTGAGATAATTGGATGCTAGAATTGGGAACCCGGCTTTTTGTGCGGCTTCCGCAAATCCATCAAGCCCGCGGTCGAACTCATGGTTGCCCACCACCATTGCATCATAGTTCATTCCGGTCATAAGCTCCAGGTCTACTTTTCCACCATATACATCAAACCAGGGGGTTCCCTGGAATACATCACCTCCATCCAGCAAAAGAACATTACTTTCCTGTGCTCGTACTTTTTTCACCAGCGATGCCCTGCGGGCAATACCCCCCAGGCCGGCAAACCGGCGAGCGTTATCTGGAAACGGATCAAGGCGGGCGTGTGTATCATTCGTATAGAGAACTGTAAGCCGTTTACCGGCAAATCCGTTCATCAAATTACTGCCAGCATACATTGGCACAAAAGAACCCGCTGCCAGAGCTGATGCCTGTTTTAAAAAATCCTTACGGGATATCATCAGCGGATCCTCCCGTCACGAAAATCGACAAGTTCTGCCTGCCCCCTGAAATAATCGGTAAAAATTTGCCTGACAGAAACATCCAGATCCATTCTGCCAGTAGCTTCCCAAAGAGCAGGAAACACATCACCACCGTTAGCCGCCCAGCTTGTGGTTGCCACAAGGTAATCACGGTTGGGATCGATCACTTCTGAGTTTACAAGAATACCCCTGGCTCTATTTTCTTCATCGATATTGAATCGTACACCGCTAACGGGTGCACCCCCTAGACTTGCTACCTGGTCCATCAATTCCTGAACCTTTTCCCCGTCCATTGTGAGTACCACGAGGTGATTCTCGTATGGCATAAATTCATAAATATGGCCAAGTGTTAAAACACCCGGCTCAAAGATTAGATTAAATGAACTTTCACCAATGATACCCACATGCACAAAACCTCGGGTTTCATGAGCGGCACGGTAACGCAGGGCATCTGCTACAAGATTCCCGAGAGCCCCTTCAGGCTGATCAAACCCTATCGTATCGCGAACCGTGGCAATACTCCTGCCCATCAGTCTTTCCATTCCCGGCCTGTATGTATCAAGCATTTGAACTATGGCAGAATCAGGCTCCGGATAGTGTAAAGCCGGGCTCTCTTCAGGAATTGCAGGCCTGAAAAGAGAACAGCCTGAAGCCAAAAGAATAAAAATCGCAAAACCGGTTAAGGTTCTGAACATGGTGCGTTACTGATTTATTTTATCGTTGCTGCCTGAAAAAGTTCATCATCAAATCGGTTAAACCAAGCAGCTTCATGCCGGATGATAATTCCGTTTTTGAACGGTTAAAATTCCGGCTATTCTCGGAGATCGCCTGCGCCCTGAATACAATCTCCCCGTTTTTATGTGCTTCAACAAGAAGAGGGAAGCTGTTGCTGTTCATCACCATTTCGATTGGAATCTCGTGATCAAATTGTGTGGTTCCGGTACTATACCAAGCGTCGAGCAGCAAACCCCAGTTAACTTTTATCTGGTCGGTGAGCCATACTGTTATGTATTCACCTTCCTCATCGCCTTTCAGCGTAAATTCATAGCTGGTTTTGCCGAGAAGAACCTGTGACCTTCCGGTTTCACTCACTTTGTTTTCCCAGTCAAATGCCGCCCGTTGATATGTATCCGTCCTTCCCTGTATCCGATTCATAATGGCAACAAGATTTTCGAGTTCGGATTTCGCTACTTTCAGGCCTTCATTTTCATCAGTTATTAAAATAAAATCCTGCAGGTCGTTTCGCACCAGAACACCTCTCGCACTTAATCCCGCCATCACATTCATTGATATATTTGAATCTATAAAGATCCTGTTTCTTGTAAATACGAGATTCATGGTGGCAGCCTCTCCCGCACCGGTTTCACTGGCGGGGTTGTAGATCATAAAATTGATCTCTCCCTGGTATTGAGTGACGCCTGTCCCGGAAAACAGAAAGCTAAAAGAAAGTATAAACGCTGTAAGGATTGCTTTCATAAGCACAAATGTAATGATTTTTTTTGTAGATAGATGAATAACGAAGTCACTATCCTGCTATTTTAACAATCGTTGACAAAATATGTTTCAAGTGCCTGCCTCAAGAGGTTCTTCTATGGATACATTTACTTTGTAAATCCATCCGCCGGCAACCACATCTTCACCTTCATAGCATACCACGGCCTGGCCAGGTGTAATGGCTTCCCTGCCTGCCGGGAAGAACACCTCAATTTCATCGTCAGAAAGTTGTTTGATGGTGCCCATTGCTCCGCTGTCGTTGTAGCGTATCATACCCGTAATCTCCATCTCGCCGTCGGGAATAGCATCGTACTTCACGAGGTTTAATTCTTTTGCCCGGCACGTTGTGCTGATGAGATCCTCCTTTTCACCAACAGTGATCACATTATTTTCCGCATCAATGTGAGTTACATAGACCGGCCTGCCCATCGGCAGGTGCAGGCCGCGCCGCTGGCCGATTGTGTAAAACGGGAAACCCTTGTGTTTGCCTATGATGTTTCCTTGCGTATCTACAAAATCACCACCGCTTACACGTTGTTCGAGACCATCCACATGATCCATCAGGAAACGGTGGTAATCATTGTCGGGGATAAAGCAAATTTCATACGAATCGGGTTTATTAGCCACATTCAGCAAGCCAAAATCTTCAGCAAGATTCCTGATTTCGGACTTCCGGTATTTGCCAAGCGGAAAAATGGTTCGCCCGAGGTGCTTCTGTTGAACACCCCATAAAGCATAGGATTGGTCTTTATTGTGATCACGGCCTTTTGAAATCACATACCTCCCGTTTTCTTCACGCACGTTGGCATAATGGCCTGTAGCAATAAAGTCGCATCCCAGATTATCAGCCCGGCGTAACAGAGCCGCCCATTTGATATGGGTATTGCAAAGAACACAGGGATTAGGTGTGCGTCCGCTTGTATATTCTTCAATAAAACGATCGATGACCCAATTGCCAAACTCATCACGGATATCCACGATAAAATGTTTGAAGCCATGACGTACTGCTATTTGGCGGGCATCGTTCATGGATTCCACCGTACAGCAACCTGTTTCTTTCCCGCTATTACCACCACTGCGATGATAATCCCAGGTTTTCATTGTAATTCCGATCACTTCGTATCCCTGTTCGTGCAACATGACTGCCGAAACCGAAGAATCGACCCCGCCACTCATGGCAACAAGAACACGTCCTTTTTTACTCATATAAACTTGTAATTATTTTTGCCTTTAAAAATAACATTTTCCTGGGGCAGTTGCACAACAAGCAGGATAACGGATAGAACGGATATATCGTTTATAACGGAGAACAGTGAAACTGCAGTTCGGATTTGATTATGAATAAAATCTGCATACCAAAAATATACCCGGATTATTTATTTTCAAGCATACACAAACAAGAACAAATGAAACGAATACATTATGGCTAATGAAAAGGAAGTATCAAAGACAAAAACTGACCGGCCAAACAGCCCTGTTAAAGGACATGAGAATACATCAGGCCTGGATGTGAACCCGGACTCAGGCTGTACGTGGGATGGGTGGAATTATCCTGAGGGTACTATTAAAACCATATACGGCAATAAACATGAATGCCGTGGTGGCTGGTGGGTTCGAGTTTGATGGCTGGATGAATGTTATACATCACAGTTCTAAATAGCTTGTATTCATAAACATGGCAGTAGTGTCGTGTCTTCAGTAAATAGCAAAGAAATCATCCGACGGGTCGACCCATGATCATCTTATACATCTTAAATCATTTGACTTTTGGGAACTGCTACTCCGGGATATAAGGGTGTATTGAACGTACTGGATTCAGGTGCAGCAATCACCACAATTGCAACAGTATTCCGAATTTCTCTCGATTCAACATAGCCTACACCCGGAAAAAATATAGGTGATTTATGATGTTCTGATAAAGGAACATCTCCGGGCTCGGAAGCGATGGAATCCCACAAAGATTCTACCAAAAGTAGTTTCTCACTCTTATTTAGCTTTTCGATCTCTTTAATAAGCGCGTCTTTCATAATAATTCGATTAAGATTCTAACTATCCAAGTTCCTCAAAAACGAATAAGAAAGCACCCTAACATGATTCATGAAGACTCACATCCTGCCACCCATAGATTATGAGCGATGAGATTGGCTGCAGGGACTCGTACAGGCGGTATTTAAGAAGATGAAATTACATGTATAGATACGGCTTCCAGTGATCCTGAACACCATTCAGCAGGTTTTGAAAGAAAGTGATGTGAACAGGCCGGTAAGGTTTAATCTTAAGCAGTAAACCGGCTTCACCAGGTGTGCGGTTTCCTTTTCTCACATTACACGCAGTGCATGCTGTTACCAGATTTTCCCAGCTGTCGCGGCCACCCCTGCTTTTTGGCATCACATGGTCAAGGGTAAGGTCAGATTTTGTACCGCAATACTGGCAGGTGTTCCGGTCGCGCTTCATGATATTCCTTCGGGAAAGCACAATTTTAGCGTAGGGTAGCCGGATATACCTTCTGAGCCGAATAACTGAAGGGTAGGAATATTCGTCATCAATGGTACGAATAATTCTGTCAGGATCATCATGCAGTAATTCAGCTTTTTGTAAAAAAACAAGCTTAACAGAACGCTGCACAGAACAAATACTGAGGGGTTGGTAATCCTGATTAAGCACTAATACATCTGCATTCATGATTTGGTGGTTCATTTATCCGCTTTGTCGCAATGATATAATTATTTTAAAATAATCCTGAATGATGAGCTATTTTTTTGAAAATTTCAAATAAAATTAAAGTTAAACAAACCAATGTCATCGAAAAATTTCAATAATATCCCTTGATGGCAAGTCGGCTCTATACTGATACGTGCGGGTTCGGAGTTCAGGCTCAGCCTGTATCCACCCGCAGGTGCTGCACTTGCGGTATCGCCATGGAAGCATCGTTGTGGTTTGACCGGAGAAGCTTTCCTCCTTTGGATTACTGAGTTTTCTGTTATTGTAAAAGAACTAAAAAAAGTTTTTTTCATTGTATAAAAAGCCTGTATTTTTCGTAAAATTTTTTTCATGCAGGCAGGGTCTATTTATTCAAACAAGCGCTTCCAGATTTTTATTTATGAGTAATAAAAAAAATGTTTACCACACATCAATTTATAAAGAGCCGGGGCCAAAACTTAACAAAGATTCCCCTTTTGAATCTATGATGGAGCGTTTTCGCTTCGCAGCAGAAATTCTGGAACTCGATGAAGGTTTATTTAAATACCTGGCAAGCCCTGTAAAACAGGTTATTGTTTCCATTCCGGTAATTATGGATAATGGTAATCTTGAAGTATTTGAGGGATACCGGGTCATTCATGATAATGTACTTGGTCCATCTAAAGGAGGAATACGATATACACCGGATGTACATATTGATGAAATTAAGGCACTTGCCGCATGGATGACCTGGAAGTGCGCTGTGGTGAATGTACCTTTTGGAGGAGCCAAAGGCGGCATTCGTTGTAACCCGAAGGAATTATCAAAAGGCGAACTGGAACGGCTGACCCGAAGGTATACAGCCAACCTTCTTGAAGTTTTTGGCCCTGACCGTGATATCCCTGCTCCTGACATGAATACGGATGAACAGGTGATGGCGTGGATCATGGATACTTACAGTATGAACTCCCTTCGCACAGAAACTGCGGTGGTAACCGGTAAACCAATAATTCTTGGAGGCTCACAGGGAAGAAAAGAGGCTACCGGAAGAGGTGTTGTTACCGTTGTTCTGGCTGCTTTAAGTAAACTCGGCCTCATGCCCAACAAGGTAACGGTTGCCGTTCAGGGATTTGGAAACGTTGGTTCCGTTTCAGCAGATCTGATGTATGAACAGGGAGCCTCAGTTGTCGCTATCAGTGATGTAACCGGTGGATACTACAACAAAAATGGCATCAATATCCCTGAAGCCATTCATTATCTCAGGAATAATAACATGAGCCTTGCCGGTTTGCCCGGCGCTGAACCCATCACAAATGAAGAACTTCTTCAACTCGATTGTGATGTACTGATCCCGGCTGCCAAGGAAGACCAGATTAGCAGATCAAATGCTGACAAAATTAAAGCTAAAATTATTGCCGAAGGAGCAAATGGACCGGTTACTGCCAATGCTGATGCCATACTCGAACAAAAAGGCATCATGGTAATCCCGGATATTCTCGCAAATGCCGGTGGAGTAACTGTATCCTATTTTGAGTGGGTTCAGGACAGACAGGGCTATTTCTGGACAGAGGAAAGAGTAAATCGAAGGCTTAACCGCATGATGCGCAATGCCTTCGATAATGTTTACGGGGTAAGTGAAAAATATAAGATAACTTTACGTCAGGCTGCGTATGTTTATGCCATTAACAGAGTTGCAACAACTTTGAAGATGCGTGGTATATATGCTTAATTTCGATTAATTAATAATACATGTCGGAACAAACTTTTCGGCTCTTACTGAAATCGACTTATGAAGAGTCGGAAAAAGTACCTGATTTTGTAACAGATATTCAGGAAAAGAGTAATATAGACGATGACACCACCGGTACTCTGATGTTATTACTCAGCGAGGCGGTTACCAACGCCATTATTCATGGCAATAAACTGAATCCGTCTAAATCAGTTGATGTAGAAGTCCGGATCAATCAAAAACAGATCGTATCAACTGTTAAAGACCAGGGTGATGGCTTTGTCCCAGAGGATGCAGATAACCCGCTGGATGAGGAAAACATCCTGAAAGCAAGCGGCAGGGGAATCTTTCTGATGAAACAGCTTTCAGAAGATGTGAAGTATGAAGAAAATGGCACCAAACTTCGTTTTATACTGAAGAGATAGCTTAATTTTCAAGGTTCGGGGGTAGCCTTATTAAAGATGACATCAAAAACTTCGTGTACCTTCGCGCCTTGGTGCCTTAGTGGCTAAAACCTCCCTGCCTTTCCCATGGTTGAAGAACCCCGAACCTTCAAATAATTACGGGTATTATGCAAAGGCTTTCCAAGCCGGAGAAGCTCTCCGGCCTACGTTAAGAAAACCAATTCTATGCTAATCAGATAGCTCAGTTGATAAATAACATGCGCAATTCACCACTCAGCTGAAGCAATTCCGTTTCGGCAACCTTTGCATCATACTTTGTATTAATCAGCCTGTTTTCAGCTTGCAAAAAGGTACGTTGAGCTTCCCTGAATTCAAGTGAACTGATGCTGCCAAGTCTGAATCGCTCCAGGGCAATATCCAGTGTTTCTTCCGCAATTGAAAAATTCTCCTCTTCAAGATCAACCAATTCAATGGCATTCAGATATGCCCTGTATACAGCCTCAAAGTCAGACTCCAGGCGCAGTTTTTGCATTTCAATCGATAGTTCAGCGTTTCGGTGGTTAATCCTGGCATTTTGAATACGCCGTGTAATATTTGCGCCATCAAATATTGCAACCCTTGCTGATATACCTACCGAAAAACCGGTTGTTTCATTAAACCGGATAAATCCTCCGTCATTTTCACTACGGTTAAAACTATATCCGGATGTTAATGAAATTTCCGGGTAACGCTCTCCCCGTATTTGCCTCACTTCCAATCCCGTTAGATCTTTCTGCATCCGTGCTAATGCCAGTTCGGTATTTTCAGTAATAATTTTATGATACAGCTCCTCTCGGGCAAGATCCCGGTTCACATTTATTTCATCAGTAATATCAAAAGTCGTATCAGGTTGTCTTGCAAGCAATTCATTCAAATAAATTTTGGCTTCACTTAGACGATTTCTTTCGCGAATGTATGCAGCCCTGTCTGCATTTAAATCGGTTCGTGCCTGAAGTAAATCATATTCAGAGCCTGATCCCAAATCTACTTTTGTCTCTTCGATTTCAATCCTTTCCTGTGATACATCCAGGTTGTTTTCCAGTATTTTCAGCTGTTCGTTGATCCGGATAATATTATAATAGGCAAAGGATATATTGGCAACAAGCAACTCCATATTCAGCCGGAGCTCTTGATCGCTTATATCCCGCAGCATTCCAAGCTGGTCATAAGCCGCAAACATTCTGAAACCATCAAAAAGTGTCCAGCTCAGGTTAACCGCAGCATTTGTATTACTGCTGCGCGCTCCGGATGTGCTCCTTGCCTCCCCTCCGGCAATAAATTCACTATCAGAGACCTGCTCTGAGCGGGCAGTAGAGAGACTTACACTTGGTAAAAAATTATACAACCCATAGCTGTAATTATTCCCCGCCTGCTCGGCTACATTTCTGGAGATCTGAATGCCGTAATTATTTTCGAGACCGATGAATACCGCGTCATCAATAGTTAATAATTGCTGTGCATAAAGTATAGATTGTGAACTAGCAACCAACAGGAAACACCCGAAAAGTGCTTTCAATAAGGGTTTGATCATACTGAGGCAACCTCAAATTCTTTATAAGCCTTTTGCGCCCTTTCAACGATTTTTTTCTTGGCAAGTTTATCTGATGCAAAATAGCTGTAAATAGCAGGGATTACATACAATGTGAAAATACTGCCAATCAGTAATCCTCCGATAACTGCAATACCCATTGATATTCTGCTTTCGGCACCGGCTCCCAAAGCCAGGGCAATGGGTAAAATACCAAGAATAGTGGAAATCGTAGTCATCAGAATTGGCCTGAAGCGTACAGCCGATGCATCCAGTATTGATTCCATAATACTTAAACCCTGTTCCTGCCGCTGATTTGCGAACTCAACGATGAGTATCCCATTTTTTGCGATAAGCCCTATCAGCATAATGGCCCCGATCTGGCTGAAGATATTCAGTGTTTGATCGAAATACCACAGGGATAAAAGAGTACCGAATATAGCAAGCGGTACTGTAAACAGGATAATAAAAGGATCCCGAAAGCTTTCAAACTGGGCAGCCAGTACCAGATAGATCAAAATAATGGCCAGTCCGAATATGAAATTCAGGCTTGCTGCACTTTCCGCGAAATCCCTCGACGACCCGGCAAGATCCGTAAACACGGTTTCAGGAAGTATTTCTGCCGCGATCTCGTTCATGGCATCAATTCCGTCACCTATTGTATAGCCTGGCGCCAGCCCCGCAGAAATAGTTGCCGCATTGAAGCGGTTGAAACGGAAAAGCTGTGGCGG
>SKKO01000274.1 GCA_007123715.1 Balneolaceae bacterium
CATCGAATAAACATACCATGTTTGGGGTGTGGGCAGGTCTTGGGAAGAAACATGGGTTGTTTGTTCAACCCGCAGAAAAGAACAATCCCGAAAACAGATCAGGGCTTAATCGCGGCCCGGCATCGAAGAAACATACCATGTTTGGGGTGTGGGCAGGTCTTGGGAAGAAACATGGGTTGTTTGTTCAACCCGGAGAAAAGAACGATCCCGAAAACAGATCAGGGCTTAATCGCGGCCCGGCATCGAAGAAACATACCATGTTTGGGGTTTGATGTACAGGCCACTTTTCTGTATCATTTTCTTTATGATAACTGATGATAAAAAAGAGGAAATACGGGCAACGGCCGATATTGTTGAGGTGGTTGGAGATTATGTGAAGCTCAAAAAATCGGGAAGCGGGTTTATCGGGCTTTGCCCGTTTCACCAGGAGAAAACACCCTCTTTTCATGTTACGCCCCGTCTTGGCATCTATAAATGTTTTGGCTGCGGTGAAAGCGGCGATGTATTCAGTTTTGTAATGCGGTTGGAGGGAATCGGATTCCTCGAATCACTCAAGACCCTGGCCGACCGTTATGGAATTGATCTTCCTGATGAACATGTGGAAGGGGAAGATGATCGTACCCGGAAACGGGAGGGAACATTTCATGCCCTGAAGTTCGCCGGGCTTTTTTTTCACAGACAACTTTTAGAGCTTGATGATGCCATAGCCGCAAGAAATTATCTTGAAAAACGGGGATATGATCAAAAAATTTGGCGCTCTTTCGGCCTGGGATATGCTCCGTCTAATTCTGCGCTCTTAAAAGCGGCAAGAGATGAAGGCATCGTTGAAGAATATTTACAGGAAGCAGATCTGATTAAACCCGGGAATCGTAATGAAGAATATTTTGATACTTTCCGTCACCGGCTGATGTTCCCGATTTTTAACCCATCCGGCAAAGTGATTGCTTTTGCAGGCCGGATACTTGATGAACGTAAAAAAACTGCTAAGTACATTAATTCTGCACAAACGCCTGTTTACAATAAAAGCGAAGTGGTTTACGGGGTAAATTTTGCCAAAAATGATATCCGAAAAGAAGAAGAGGTGATCCTGGTTGAAGGTTATACTGATGTAATTACCATGAACCAGTTTGGAATCAAAAATGTAGTGGCATCGAGCGGCACTTCACTCACACCGGGTCAAATTAAAATATTACAGAGATACGGAAACCGTATTGTAATGATTTATGATGCTGATGCAGCCGGTCAATCCGCTATGGAGCGCGGGATGGATATTGCACTCGGGCAGGGGATGGATGTAAGGTTGCTGGACTTGCCTGATGGTGAAGACCCGGATTCATTTGTCAAGAAGTTTGAGAGAGAATCTTTTCTGACGTACAAAAAAGAGCATGAAGAAGATTTCGTCACCTTTTCCATACAAAAGGGTGAAAAAAATGGAAATATGGAATCACCGGCCGGCAGGTCTGCATCCATTAAGAAGATTCTGGAAAGTATAGCCAATATACCGGGTGAACTTGACAGACAATTTTACGTGCAGCATCTGCATCAAAAAACACAAATGTACCGGAAAGGGTCAGACCGTGAACTATTCAAAGAACTTGATGTAATTCTGAGTGAACGGGAAAAGCAGGGCCGATTCAGGCAAATGCGCGGAGGCGAACATACCGGCAGCATACATCCGGGAACAGATAACCGTGAAATCTTCCAGGAAAATGATGACAAAACCACTTCCCGGAAAAGGATTTCATCGCATAAACGTCCGCACTATGAAATGGAAATCGTACGCCTGCTGCTTCAGTATGGTGAAAACATGCGGCGGTTTATCGGCCATAATATCGGGGAAGATCATTTTGTTGATGAAGACATCCGTATATTTTATATCGACATCATGAAGCGCCATATTGGAGGCGACGAAATCAGTGTAGAGCATTATATGAGCAGGGAAGGCCCGTATCCCTCATTACTGGGCGATATTTTGCTGGAACGGCATACCGTGAGTGAAGGGCTGGCCAGAAGAACCGGTGGTACGTCCAAAAAAGACAAGAATCCGGTATTAACGGCTAAATCGGCTATGAAACCCTTGCGCCTGAATTACTGTGAATCACGCAGGCGGGAAATCGCAGAAAAAATTAAAACAGAAGAGCCTGGTAAAAGGGTGAAACTGATAGAGTCGCTTTCCAAACTTCAGAAAGAGATCTCACGAATCCAGAAAACTGCCTCCGATGAACTTTTTGAAGATCCGGATTTTTTAAAAAAAGGGACTGCTTCTGAGAAAAAAAAATTTGAGTATAAAATGAAACATGAAAAATAGATGTAATAAGTTATGAATCAGGATTTAGATATAGCCAGAAAAGCTGCAAAGGAAGGTGTCCGCGTAATCAAAGAGTTCAAAAAGAATGGCATTAAAGTGAGAGAAAAAGGATTTCACGATCTTGTTACCGACGCTGACATAGCAGCTGAAGAAGCTATTTTAGAAGTTATCAAAAATCATTTTCCGTCTGATGAGATCCTTGCCGAAGAATCGGCCGCCAGGGATTCAATGAACGAATGCCGTACCTGGATCATTGACCCCATCGATGGAACAACCAATTTTGCTAATGATTTTCCGATTTACTGTGTGTCAGTTGCCCTTTGGGAAAATCGGCAGCCGAAAGTTGGAGTGGTCATTGAGGTGAACCGTGATGAGGAGTTCACAGGAGTTGCAGGGAAAGGTGCCTGGTTAAATGGTGAGCCCATTCAGGTTTCTAAAACGTCAAACCCTCGCAACGGATTTGTAGCAACCGGATTTCCTTACAACGATCTGACGCTTGTAGATCCTTATCTCAGGTTAATGAGGGTTTTGATGGAAGAGCTTCAGGGTATCCGGCGACCGGGAGCAGCATCATACGATCTGTGCAATGTAGCATGCGGACGATTTGATGCATTTTATGAATATTCACTACATATTTGGGATGTTGCTGCGGCTGCATTGATTATTCGTGAAGCGGGCGGCATTGTTACAGACTGGAACGGGGAGGATGGCTGGCCATTCGGGGAAAGGCTTATTGCCGGAAATGAGCATATTCACAGTTATCTTTTTGAAAAAATTCAGGAGTATATACCGGAAGAATCACGGCGAAATGTGGATTAATTGACCGAAAATATTGTGTTACAAAACGATTTATGTGGTAAAGCATGAATGCGGGTATGGGTTGAAGAGTTATACAAGATTCGTGAAGCAGGATACGGAAAACGGGTTGCATAACACCTGACTTCCATGATTTTTTATGGGGTTCAATCACAAGTGTCATGTCAACGATAAAAAGACGGGCATGACTACGGCCCATGATTTAAGACACGACACTAACCAAATGAAAGATCACCTTATTTATCGCTTTTGTAACTTAGATCATTGAAAAAATTCACAAAAGGTGATAGAAAATTCAATTTTAAAAAATGAACAAAATCGGGATACGGCACGAAGATAAGTACAAACTGGAAAGAAGATCTCCTCTTGTGCCTTCAGATGTTTCTGAACTGGCCAGGAATGAAAAAATACCTATAGTTGTGGAATCTTCCAGCAAAAGAATTTTCACAGACCAGGAGTATAAGATGGCAGGTGCTGCTCTAAGTGATCATCTTGAAGATTGTGATGTGATTTTGGGGGTGAAGGAAATGCCGGAAAATTATTTTAAAAAGGGTAAAACCTATGTTTTCTTTTCACACGTAATTAAAGGTCAGGCATACAATATGCCAATGCTGAGGAATATTGTCCATTCCGGCAGTACATTGATAGATTACGAGAGAATTACTGACACAGGCGGGCGCCGGCTGATATTTTTTGGCAGATATGCAGGGCTTGCTGGTATGATCAACACGATCTGGTCAATGGGGCAAAGATACAACCATCTTGGTTATAGCACTCCATTTGAGTTGGTAAAACAGGCTTACCGTTATTCATCACTTGAAGAAGCTAAACATGATATTTTTAATGCAGGTGAGTTGATTGCTGAGAAAGGCCTGCCTGACGAGTTGCAGCCATTGGTGATAGCTGTAACAGGTGACGGTAACGTTTCGCAGGGTGCGATGGAAATACTTGATCTGATACCCGGAGAAGAGATATCAGCCAATCAGCTTAGATCTGGCAATATCCCGAAAACCGGCATTGTAAAAGTAAACATCCTGCCAAAACACTACATGCTTCATAAACAGGGAAAAACCTTTGATTTGTTTCACTATATCGAAAACCCTGAGGATTACCTGTCAGAAATAGAGGATTTTTTACCGAACATAAACGTTTTTGTGAATGGAATTTATTGGGATGAACGATATCCGCGCCTGATAAAAAAAACGTGGCTTCGGGAGATGAATGAAAAAAAAGAATTGAAATTGCATGTAATCGGTGACATAACTTGCGATGTGCATGGTTCTGTAGAATGCACCGAAAAAGCCACGGAGATAGAAGACCCGGTTTTGATATATAATCCACAATATGATACATTCGAGATGGGATTTGGCGGATCGGGAATTGCAGTAATGGCTGTTGATATTCTGCCAAGTGAGTTACCAAGAGAGGCGTCCGGGCATTTCAGCTCGGAATTAAAGCCGTTTATAAAAGACCTTGCCATGGCCGACTTTTCCAAAAATTTTGATGAACTGGACGTGCCGTCATCTTTAAAACGAGCAATTATAGTTTATAACGGAGAGTTAACACACGATTATAAATATTTAGAAAATGATATAGCTCTATAAAAAACCATTTCAATTTTAAACATTCATGATTGATTCACATGATTACATTATTTAGATTAGTTCTAAATAATCTTGTCACCTAAGCTTTTCACCCGATGAATTCACGAATCCTCTTTTTCACTCTATCCCTTTTCATTTTTATTTCCTGCGCCCGGGAGAATGAAGTAAATATTTACTCTTCAAGGCATTATGACACAGACCTCGAACTTTACAGAGATTTTACAGAGAAAACCGGGATTCGAATCAATCTGATTGAAGGTACAAGCGATGAATTGATAGAACGAATACGAAATGAAGGCATTAACAGCCCGGCAGATATCGTAATTACTGTAGATGCTGGCAGGTTATGGAGAGCGAAAGAGGCAGGTGTACTGCAACCTCATGGTTCCGGATATTTGAATCAAACAATTCCTTCAGAAATGCAGGATCCAGAAGGTTATTGGGTTGGTTTATCCGAAAGAACTAGAGCGATTATATACAACACTGAAACTGTTTCAAGAGAAGAACTGGAAGGATACTGGGAACTTGCGGATGAAAAGTGGGCTGGAAGGCTTTGTGTGCGTTCATCCAATAATATCTACAACCAGTCGATGGTGGCTTCTTTAATTGAAAGCAGGGGAGAAGAGCAGACAGAAGAATGGGGTGTGAGGCTCGTAAATAATTTCGCACGCCCGCCACAGGGTGGAGATACCGACCAGATTCGTGCTGTAGCGGCTGGTTTGTGTGATGTTGCACTAGCCAATCATTACTATCTTGCCAGATTGATTGAATCGGATAACCAGGCAGATCTCGAAGTGGCTTCTAAGGTCGGCATCTATTTTCCAACAGCTGATTATGGCGGAACTCACGTCAATATCAGTGGTGCTGGAATTGCGGCAAATTCACCTAACAGGGAAAATGCAGTACGGTTTCTTGAATATCTTGCAACATCCGATGCCCAGCTCATTTTTGCGATAGGTAATAACGAATTTCCTGTCCTTGATGGCCTTGAGCTTCCGGATGTTCTCAGCCAATTTGGCGAATATGACAGTGACGCTATAAATGTGGCGGTTTACGGTGTCAACAATCCGCGGGCCATACGACTGATGGACAGGGCTGGATGGAGGTAATTTTTGCAATTGTGATTAGTCTTGGATTAGTTGAATGTAACCGGTTACCATCAGAGTAATTTGATATCCGATTTGTGATATCCGATTGCAGACATGCGAAGTATTTAAGAACCAATATCGAATATCACCCAAATGGGATTTCAAGAAATAGCACAGCCATGAACCCCAGTGCCTGAGGTACGAACGATTCACGGTTGTCGAATAAACCCCAAACCCTGTTATTGGGCGTACCTTTGAGGAAATTATGGGGCTATAACGGTCATCCGCCATGCGGGTTGTTTTGAGAAGATAGCCGATACAGAGCCTTCAAATCAGGGTCATGAATTGCCCAAAACAGGAATATATAGACTCTTCATTAGATGAACTTAGTTACGATCAATTTTTGATCTTTCTTGTTCGTGCAATGGATTTACTCAAAATAAAAACAGGCACTAAGCCAACAAGGATAATGGCAAGTGCTGCGCCGGATGATTCGGCAAGGCGCTCATCCGAAGCAAGCCGATAAACCTGAACGGCAAGCGTATCAAAATTAAACGGCCTTACAATGATTGTAGCTGGCAGTTCTTTGATCACGTCCACAATCACCAGCATGATGGCAGCGAACAAGCTTCCGCTCATCATCGGGATGTGAACCTTGCCAAGAATTTTCCCAAAAGGATAGCCCATTCCCTCGGCTGCTTCATCCATACTGTGTGTAATTTTGCCAAGACTGGCTTCCACGGTATTAAATGCAACGGCAAGGAATCGTACCACGTAAGCAAAGACAAGAGCAAAAATGGTTCCGCTTAATAACAATCCGGAAGAGATACCGAAAGAAGACCTGAGCCAGCCGTCAATGGTGTTGTCTATCCAGCCAAATGGAATCAAAATACCTACGGCAATAACAGATCCGGGGATTGCATAGCCCATAGAGCCAATCCTTGTGGATGATTTTGTCAGAAAATTCGGGCTCAGCCTTACACCATAAGCCATAATAAGTGCAATCCCAAGTGCCACAGCTCCTGCCAAAATCGCCACCAAAATGGTATTGAAGCTGTACTGTACAAAGCGCGCGTCCACAGCAGCATCAAAATTGGCTATCATCATATCAAAAAGAATAGTTGTTGGAATTAAAAAACCGGCTAAAACCGGTACGGAGCAGAAAAATGTACTTGCCCAGGCTTTCCATCCTTTTAGTTCATATAAATAGAGGCGTTTAAAACGTCCCGAGCCACTTTGTTTCATGCTCATCTTATTTCGGCTCCATCGTTCGAGCAGTATCAGAAAAAGGATAAATATGAGGAGAAATCCGGCCAGTTGAGCTGCCGCAGCCCGTTCGCCAAGCCCAAACCAGGTGCGATAAATCCCGGTTGTGAAGGTTTGTACACCAAAATAATCAACCGTACCAAAATCATTTAGGGTTTCCATTAATGCCAGTGCCATTCC
>SKKO01000042.1 GCA_007123715.1 Balneolaceae bacterium
AACATTTTTTTGACTCTAAACCGGTTTATGTGGTTGCAGGAGAATTTTTGGGCTAATTATTGAAGCCCAGTTTGGATGATATGCGATTTTCGATATGCGATATCCGATTTTCGATCGTAAATACTTCGCATATCTGCAATCGGATATCGCAAATCGGATATCAAATTACTCTGATGGTAACAGGAGCTTAGAGTACTTAATTTTCTTTGAACAGATGAACATCCCGCTGCGGGAATGGAATACTAACACCATTTTTGTCAAAGCTTTCTTTTACTTTTTTGGTGATATCGTACCGGAGAGGCCACACATTGCTTCGGTGTGTCCAGGGGCGAACCCTGATTTCCACGGAACTGTCACCCAGATTACTGATTGCAATAAGTGGCTCGGGCTCTTTGTGAACCCGTTCATCCTCGTCGAGAATTTCGCGTATGATGCCGATTGCTTTATTCATATCATCGCCATAGCCTATCCCAAATTCCATATCTACCCTGCGGGTTTCATAACGGTTAAGGTTTTGAATTTCAGATCCCCACACTTTCGAATTTGGCATGGAGATACCAATGTTATCAAATGAATGCATTTCAGTTGTAAACAACCTGATAGCATCCACAACTCCAAATGTACCCCCAATATTTACTACATCTCCAACTCTAAAAGGCCGAAGCATAAGCAACATAACCCCGGCAGCAATATTACTAAGGGTTCCCTGAAGTGCCAGGCCCACCGCGAGTGCGGAAGCACCAAGAACGGCTACAATACTTGTTGTCTCAACTCCAAACTGGCCTAAAACAGCAAGTATGGTAACAAGTATGATAAAAATACGGGTAACCTGTGCAAGGATGGGTATCAGTGTATTATCTATCGAATCTGATTTACTTGCTCTTTCAGCCACTTTTTTTGCCGCCCATTTGGCTAAAATAAAACCAGCTATTAAGATGATGATTGCACCCAAAACACTAAGGCCATGATCCACTATCATCGGCAAAAGTGTTTCAGAATATTCTGCAAATTGTACGTCCATAATTATCTTATTGTTTTATTAATATTGAAGGTTTGATTCATCTGAAAATCATTTGGATTCTTTACTCTTTTCGGGTTCGTTTTTCCTTGATTATAATGGTTATGCAACGAATTTTTGCCAAAGGCATCCTTATGCGAAATGGGAAAAGAGCGGAAGAGAATCAAAGCACCTGTTAATCAGGCGGTTTGTTTTAGGGTCCGTTTAGCAATCAGTCAAAATCTGACGTTTTATAGCCAAACATTTATATTTTTTTAGCATATCAATCTTCCGGAGAAAAAGCGGTCATCGGTTTTCCGGCCTCAGCCACCGCTATGTAAGGTACTTCTTCATTCCTTATCGGAATGTTGTCAAAATTTCTACAGAAACTTATAAATAGTTGCGCCCGAATAGATCGCTGTCTGTCCGGGCGCGGTAAAGAATTCAGGAATTATTCGAGGTTACTTCTGAGCATCCATGCGGTTTTGGAATGAATTTTCAGCCGGCTGGTCAGAAGATCAAGGGTAGCCTCATCTCCTGCTTCCTCGCACGCCTTAAGCACACTTCTTGCCGTGCGTAGAATGGTTTCATTATCAACGGCCAGCCTTCTTACCATTTCGAGAGCTTCAGGTTGATCGTCATCTTCTTTTATGGCTGTAATTTGCTGATATTCTCTGAAAGAACCGGGTGCACGATGACCCAACGCCCGGATACGTTCTGCAATCTCATCAATCGCTTCTGCAAGCTCAGTATACTGCAGTTCAAATTGGTCATGAAGAGAATGGAACATTTCACCGGTTACATTCCAGTGATAGTTATGTGTCTTAAGGTAAACCATGTAGCTGTCGGCAAGTACCTTAGCCAATCCATCAGCAATTTTTTTTCTGTTCTCCTTCGATATTCCAATATTGACTTCCATATCTTTTCTCACGTTAATTTCTATTTCTGTTTCACTCATAATTCAGGTTTATTTAATTTAACCTTGTGCCTTATTAGTATCTACAAAAGATACAAAATATTCATTCCAAAGGCTGGTTAACACAACCATCGTAACAGTACAGCAGAAAATAAACTGTAAAAAAAGCTATTTTTTTCCTTTCTCTTCGATCAGCATTACAGCATCCCGCATGGTTACTTTTTCCGGGTCGGTGCCTTTTGGCAGAGAGATATTTTTACGGCCGTATTTGATGTAGGGCCCGTATCTGCCGTCCATCACTTTCACAGGCTGGTCCGTTTCAGGATGGTTACCCAAATCCTGGATAGCGGAACTTGCCCTTGTTTTACTTTTTTCATTTAGTAATTCAACGCCCCTCCCGAGATGAATCGTCAGCACATTGTCTTCTTTTTTAAGAGATTTGAACGTACCGTCGTGCAGTACAAACGGCCCGTAGCGGCCTACTCCCGCTTTTACAGGTTTACCCGTTTCAGGATGTTCACCCAATGTTCGCGGCAATTCAAGAAGTGAAATGGCCGTATCAAGATCCACATCATTCGGGTTCATTCCTTTTAGCAAACTAACCCTTTTTGGTTTCTTGTTTTCTTCGGTAAGTTCACCAAGCTGCACATAGGGGCCGTATCTGCCATTTAGCACAAATACCGGCTCATCCACATCAGGATGGTTTCCCAAAGAGGTTGGGCCATCTTTTTCTACATTCAGCAATTCATGAATTTTTTCGACAGATAGTTCTCCCGGATCCAGGTCGGCGGGCAGAGACGTCGTAATTTCCTCACCGTTCAATTCACTCCTCAAGTACGGACCAAACCGGCCAACATGAACCTGTGTGCCATTTAATCCTTCAATGGGAAGCTTCAACACTTTTGCCTGCTGCGGATCGATTTTATCTTCCTGTTTTTCAACCTGAGCTTTCAGGCCGTTATCTCCTTTATAGTAGTCATCAAGATATTTAACGGGGTCAAATTTGCCGCTGGCAATCTGGTCGAGCTTGTCTTCGAGTTCGGATGTAAATTCACTGTCCACGAGATGCGGGAAATGTTCTTCAAGCAAGTCGGTAACTGCAAATGCCGTATAGGTGGGGATAAGCGTTTTCCCATCACTTCTTGCATACCCCCGTTCCTGTATGGTACCAATGATGCTTGCATACGTACTTGGCCTGCCTACTCCCCTTTTTTCCAGCTCTTTTACCAGTGTGGCTTCCGTATATCTCGCCGGTGGCTTGGTTTCGTGGGAAATGGAATCGAGGCTATGCATTTCCACCGGTTCGCCATCTGCCATTTGAGGAAGAAAAATCTCCTGGTTTTCGATAGCAGCTTCGGGGTCGTCGCTTCCTTCAACGTAAGCTCTGAAAAACCCGGGAAAGAGAATTTTTTTTCCGCCGGCTCTGAAATCTGCCTTAGTGTCATCTTTCGATGCCGTTATGGTAACATTGGTAAATTCAAGTTGAGCTTCGGCCATTTGTGTGGCGATGGTACGTTTCCAGATCAGGTCGTATAATTTAAATTCACGTCCGCTTAATTTCGCCGCTTCCGGATGTATGAAACTTGATCCGGCCGGCCTGATAGCCTCGTGTGCTTCCTGCGCCCCCTTTGTTTTTCCATAATTTCTTACCCTGTCAAACAAATATTCATTGCCATACTGTTTCACCACCTCGTCACGGGCTGCCTGAATGGCTTGTCCTGAAAGGTTCATCGAATCGGTACGCATATATGTGATAAAACCGTTTTCGTATAATTTCTGTGCAATACTCATCGTATCGCGTGCAGAAAAGCCGAATTTACGGTTTGCCTCCTGCTGTAGTGTAGACGTAATAAAAGGGGCTGAAGGGCTGCGTTTCTGGTTTTTGATATCAACGTTCGTTACCATCCAATCCGCCTGTTTCAACAGGTCGCGAAGCTCATTTGCTTTTTCTTCATCCAAAAGAACCACGTTGTCCGGTTTTTTCAACCGGCCTGTATTCTCATCAAAATCTTTTCCGCTGGCCAGCCTCTTGTCATTGAGATGAGTCAATTCTGCATCAAACCGGTGACTGTCATTTATTTTAGACACACTGGCTTTCAGGTCATAATAAGTACCGCTTTTAAACTTCATGCGATCCCGTTCCCGCGAAACAAGAAACTGTACGGCAACAGACTGAACTCTCCCTGCTGACAAACCCGGTGCTATTTTTTTCCATAGCAGCGGAGAAATCGTATATCCTGCCAGACGATCGATAATACGGCGCGTTTCCTGCGCATGAACCAGATTCATATCAATTTTCCGGAAATTTTCAAGGGAATTCTGGATCGCTTCTTTTGTGATTTCCCTGAAGACCATACGTTTTACCGGTATTTTGGGATTTAAAAGTTCCACAAGATGCCACGATATCGCCTCGCCTTCACGGTCTTCGTCAGTTGCAAGAATCAGTTCGTCTGAATCTTTCAGCAGTTCTTTTAAGCGTTTTACCACTTTTTTCTTGCTGGCCGGAACAACGTAGATCGGATCGTACCGGTTATCAACATCAATACCAAGGTTAGACCAGGGTTCTTTTTTATATTTTGCCGGAATTTCTTTAGCTGATGATGGCAAATCGCGAATATGGCCCATTGATGAGTCCACAACAAATCCTTTCGGCAGATACTTCTTAATGGTTTTGGTTTTTGTTGGGGACTCTACAATGACTAGGGATTTCATCTTTTAATTTTTTAATCTGAAAATTTTGGCAATCGATTTTATATCGTCAGCAGGCCGGTGGCCTGTGACTTCTGCCTGTATTTTTTTGGTTTTGTTTTCCTGATCGTATATTCATCTGTTAACCTAACGCGCTTATCATCGTTTTTAGCTCTTCGGCATGAGCTTTTGTATCAATTTTTTCGACGATCCCGAGTACGGTTCCATCCGTATCAATAACAAAAGCTGATCTTGATGGTGCATCAAACGTTTTTCCGTACATTTTCTTTTCCACTACAGAATCGGTTGCTTTCGAAAACAGGTAATCCGGATCAGATGCAAGCACGTAATTAATTCCCATCTTTTCAGCATAATTTTTATGTGAACCGCAGGTATCTTTGCTTACGGCGATCAGATTGTAACCCATTTCATCAAACCACTCCTGGTGTTCTGAAAGGCTGGTGTTCTGCTTGTCACAGCCGCCTGTATTATTTCTCATATATACAGAAACAACCGTGGGACGGCTCAGTAACTCAGAAAATTCCACCACTTTTTCCTCCCCGTTTTGGATGATGTTCAGAGAAAATTTTGTATCGATTTTTTTACCGGTTTCAATCATTGTTCATCAGAATTTATTTATGGTTAGTAAATAATAACCCGATCGGCAACTCTTTTCGTTCTGAATAATTCTTCAACGATGAACAAGCATTCATTATACACAATCTTTTTAAAATAGAGCAAGAACAAAAAAACCGGATTTTTTTATGCATTTTCAGATAGATAAAGAAGATAGTGGGCAACTGCAGCAAGAACGATCGAATGATGAACCGTTCCGTTTTTAACCAGGTTTAAAAACTCTTCCATAGGAATCATGTGCACTTTAATATCCTCATTTCCATCCGTTTGCTGATCCTGAATTTTTTCACAATTTTCTGCGAGGAAAAGATGGGTATAATTTGAAAGAATGGCCGGATTTGAGCTTGTTTTGCCGATTTTTTTTATGGATCCGGCAACATAGCCGGTTTCCTCAAGCAGTTCCCTTTTTGCAGCTTCAAGCGGATTTTCTCCCTCATCTACCATGCCGCCGGGTATTTCAAGCGAAGATTCATGAATGCCGGCACGGTATTGCTCTACCAGTACCACTTCATTATCAGGAGTGAGGGCAATGACATTTATCCATTCCGGTGCATTCAACACGTAAAACGGAACCTCTTCATCTTTTTTATCCGGAAGCAGGTGAACCCGGTGAAGAGTAAAAATGGGAGTTTCGTAGACTTTCGTATCTTTCAAAACTTTCCATAAAGGTTTTGAAAACTGAAATTGCTGTGGCATTGTATAATAAATGAGATTATGAAAAAAGGGATAGAAATTACACCGGAATCATTTACAAATGAAACTGAACTTGAAGCTTTGGTTGAAAAGGCGTGCGATCAGATGGAAATAATTTATCAGGATGGTGATTATCCCAAAATGATGGTAAAGCGTTCCTGGTCGGGGCATAATCCTATTATAACCGGAGAAATAGCTCTTCCCAGTGCATACCGGTGGTATCTGAAACGTGAAATCAAAAAGCTGCTTGAAAAAGGCGCTGAACTTAAAATTTTTCCCTCACGCCCACGTGTTGCGATGAATGATCCTGTTTTGTTTGACAACGCCGATGAGGATGAATGGGATATTACTCAAAAAAAACTTTTCCTGTTCAGCCCGGAAAGAATTGACATTTCACTGAACCGCCTTGAACACTATACGGGTACCAAACCTGAACATTTTCAGCGCTATATCCTCTTCACCAACTACGATATGCATGTTGAGGTTTTTAACTCTCTGTATCCCGATTGCGTAAAACCGGATCATCCTGTGCAAATGCCTGCTTACCATTATAAACTTCCTGATAATAAAGGGTTTTCACTCGTGAATATTGGTGTTGGACCTTCGAATGCAAAAACCATTTCTGATCATATTGCCGTATTACGCCCAGATGCCATGATTATGGTGGGTCACTGCGGAGGCTTGCGAAACCATCAGGAAATCGGTGATTTTGTTTTGGCAACCGGGTTCATGCGTGCTGACCAAATCCTGGATAACATCCTGCCGCTGAATATTCCGATAACGCCCAATCATTTATTAAATGTGTACCTGAAAGAAGTGATAGATTCTTATGATTTAAGATATCGTTTAGGAACGGTGTATACCACTGCCAACCGCAATTGGGAATTTATTAAAAAAAGAACCGTGGAAGAAATTCATGTGAGCCGCAGTGTGGCCATCGATATGGAATCGGCCACTGTTGCTACGAATGGTTATCGATACAGGGTGCCATTTGCCACACTCCTGTGCGTTAGTGACAAACCGCTTCACGGCAAGCCAAAACTTAGCGGTGTGGCGCAATCATTTTATGAAAACTCAAAAGAGATGCACCTCAGAATAGTAATAGAGGCACTCGAACTCAGTAAACAAAAAAATCCTGAAGGCCTTCCAAATGCGAGTATTCGAGCGATAAATGAACCCCTTATGGGTGGGCCTGAATAATAAGGGGGGTGAATTATGGGCTATTTCTTGAAATCCCATTTGGATGATATTCGATTTGCGATATGCGATATCCGATTTTCGATCGTAAATACTTCGCATATTTGCAATCGGATATCGAAAATCG
>SKKO01000025.1 GCA_007123715.1 Balneolaceae bacterium
AGTTTATTTTCTTTCTCTTATTGGTGTTTTCAATCTATTCAGCTCTGTTTTATGCAGTAGCAGCATACGAGGGATTTGGTGAGGATTTAACGTGGGTTTCAGGTTTTTACTGGACTCTTGTAACCATGTCTACTCTGGGATTTGGTGACATTGTTTTTACAACTGATCTGGGCAAAGCCTTCTCAATGCTGGTACTTTTTTCAGGGGTACTTTTTTTACTTGTAATGCTTCCATTCACCTTCATTGAGTTTTTTTATGCCCCATGGATGAAGGCTATGAATCAGGCCAAAGCTCCAAAGCGCCTTGAAGAAGGCATAAAAGGCCATGTGGTGATTACCGAACTTAACGCAGTTACAGAAGCCCTTATCAGGAAACTCACATCCTATAAAATAGAATATGTTATACTCGAACCCGACCTGCAAAAAGCCATTGACCTTTCCGATTTAAATTACAAGGTTGTGAATCTCGATCCTACTGACTATGAAACATACGGCAAAATCTGTATTCAGGACACGAGGATGGTCGTTGCTTCAGGCCCCGATACCGTAAACACAAACGTCACTTTTACGGTTAAGGAGTACAATCCGAATGTAAAGGTTGTGGCAACTGCTGCTTACAGTGATTCCGTAGATATCCTGCAGCTGGCAGGTGCCGATAATGTGGTACAGTTGGGAGAAATACTTGGAAGATCCCTTGCCCGCCGCACTCTCGGAGGCAATGCTCGTGTTCACGTAATCGGACATATCGACGAATTGGTTATCGGTGAAGCTACTGCCCAGGAGACCCCGCTTATCGGGCAAACCCTCCTGGAAAGTAACCTTCGTGAAAACACCGGGGTAACCGTTGTAGGCATGTGGGAAAGAGGCAAATTCAAGCAGCCACTGCCCGATTCGGTAATCACAGATCGCACAGTACTGGTATTGGCCGGTTCTGTGGAACAGCTGCGTAACTACGACGAATTGGTGAGTATCTATCACGTTTCTGACAATCCTGTGATCATTATCGGTGCCGGGCGAGTTGGGCGGGCTGCTGCCAAATCGTTACAGGAACGGCATATCGATTACAGAATCATTGATAAAAATCCTGCACGAATGCACGATGAAAACAAATATGTATTGGGAGATGCCGCCGACCATGAAATATTGAAAAAAGCTGGTTTGGAAGATGCCCACTCTGTGCTGATCACCACACACGATGATGACGTAAATATATACCTTACCATTTACTGCCGGCAATTGAAACCCAATATGCAAATCATCAGCCGTACTACCTATGAAAAGAATGTGAATACCATGCATCGCGCCGGGGCCGATTTCGTGATGTCATATGCATCCATGGGGGCTAATTCAATCTTCAACATTCTGGAAGGACAGGATGTGCTTGTGCTTGCAGAAGGGCTGAGTATTTTCAATCATAAAGTAAATAATAAACTGGCCGGTAAAAGCCTGATCGAATCCAATATTCGCCTGGAGACAGGGTGTACGGTAGTCGCAATTAAATGCAAAGACAAAGGAATGATTGTGAGCCCGGTTCCGGCTACTGAGCTTAAATTGAACCAGGAAATCATCCTGATAGGTTCCTCAGATGGTGAAACCAAATTCACCGGCAAGTACGAAAACGGAAAAAATTGACGAACCGGTTTCAATTTTCCCAAAACCACGGTGTAAAAATTACCAATACCGTAAAAAGCTCCAGCCGGCCAATCAACATCAAAACTAAAAGTACCCACTTACCTGCATAAGGTACATGGGCATAATCATCAGTAGGCCCAAAATCCCCCCAAGCCGGACCGATATTCCCCAGGCAAGCTATGCTTGCCCCCATGGATGATATCAAATCATACCCCATAGAACTGATGATGAGTCCGCCTGCTAAAAAGATGAGAAAGTATACCACAAAAAAACCCAGAATTGTCTTAAGAATTCCTGACTCTATCACACGATTTCCCACTCTCACAGGGAGAATAGCCTGTGGATGTAGTATCTGTTTAAACTCACGACCAATATTTTTGGCAAAAATCATCAGCCTTATCATTTTAATACCACCACTTGTTGATCCGGCACACCCACCTGTAAAAAAAAGGATAAACAGCAAAAAAGTGGTAAAGGGCATCCACATGGCATAATCATCTGTCCCGAAACCGGTAGTAGTAAGAATTGACAAAACCTGAAAGGAGCCATACCGTAATGAATCGCCTAATGAGTAGCTCTCAAAAAGCCATAAACTGCCGGAAATTCCGACAATAAATATCCCTGTTACCAATGAATAGAAACGAATTTCCCTGTTCTCAAAAAAACTTTTTGCATTGCCTGTATAAAGGCGGTAATGCATGGCAAAATTAATCCCGGCAAGAAACATAAAAACAGTGATAATTATATCAACATAGACAGAGTTGAACGCAGCAACTGATGAATTTTTTGTTGAAAAACCGCCAGTTGCCATGGTTGAAAAGGCATGGTTAATTGCTTCGTACCAATCCATAGATGGATGAACCCAAAGCAGCAAAAACTGAACGGCGGTCATTCCCATGTAAACGGTCCAGAGCAGCATGGCCGTTTCCCGAATCCGGGGAGTCAGCTTGTCTGATGTTGAGCCGGAATATTCTGCCTGGAATAACTGCATACCTCCGATTCCCAATAGCGGCAAGAGTGCAAGTGTTAATACAATGATGCCCATACCGCCAAGCCAGTGCGACAAAGACCTCCAAAAGAGAAGGCTTTTATCAACATTTTCTATAGCCGGGTTTTGAAATCCATCACTGGTAACACCACCAAGAATTGTTGCGCCCGTGGTACTGAGACCGCTCATTGCTTCGAAAACAGCATCTGTATAAGACGGCAGCGTACCGGACAGGGTATAAGGAAATGCACCTATCAGAGAACCTAAAAACCAGGTAAGCGTTACAATCAGGAAAGCTTCACGCATTCTGAGTTCATAAACCGGCCGAAATATCAAAAAGGCCATAGCTCCGAGAGCCATGGCCCCGAGGCTTGTTATCAGGAATGCACTCCAGGACGCTTCCCCATACACCAGTGCTATCATCATCGGAAGCAAAAGAAAAATACCAAGATAAAAGATCAGGCCTCCCAAAATACCGGATATCAATCGAAAATCAATTCTCGGGCGATTTTTTCCAGTTTTAATTAGTTCTATCATCCGAAAAGCTGTTCTATTTTAGCAATAGCCTCTGGAAGAGCAAGAATTATCACACGATCATCTTTTTTTATCACGCTATCTCCGGTAGCTATTATTGATTCACTGTTCCGGCGGATACCACCGATTACAACACCATCCGGCAGGTTCAGAGAATGAACCGGCTTATCAAGCATTTTACAATTCTTCCCTGCAATAACTTCTATAATTTCACCTTTTATTCCGTGAAGCGCCTTAACAGTGAGCATCATCGCCTGACGTATCTGGCGGTGAATTTCATCGGAGGCCGATGATTTGACGTTAACAATTGCATCTATCCCAATGGTTTGACTTAACGGCACATATTGACTTTTGGATACCAAAGCCACAGTTTTCCTCACTCCAAGATGCTTTGCCATCAGGCAAGATATGATATTCGACTCCTCATCATCTGTAACAGAAATAAATGCGTCCATCTCATGGATTCCCTCACTTACTAGTAGATTCGGATCTGTTGGGTTTCCGTTTAAAACAAGGATGTTTCTGTTTTTATTGGCAATTTTCGTTGCAATATCTCTATCTGTCTCAATTAATTTAATTCGCCAGGAATTTTTGTCGGAAGCAAGTTTTTCAGCCAGAATTCTGCCGGTATCGCTGCCTCCGGCAATCATGACATTTCGTAATGGAAGATCACTGTGGCCAGTTAGCCTGATAAACTTTTTGACATGTTCAGTTTTTGAAATGATGAAAATATGATCGTAAACCATCAGACGGTTCTTCCCGCGTGGAACAATAGTGGTTCCCCTTCGCGATATTGCAACCACCCGAAATGGAATTTCACTCAATTCCATTGCAATATCTTCAAGCGTTCGGCCTGAAACATGTGACTCAGGTTCTACACGAAGCCCTACCAATTGCAGTTGCTCATCTGCAAGCGGAACCACATCACTGGCTGATGCCCGTTTTACCAGCTGAAATATTTCAATAGCTGCAGCCTCCTCGGGATGAATGATAAGGTCAATCCCAAGCTCAGAAGGTGCAAGCGGAGAATCTGACCTGGTTAGTTCATCATTTCTTACACGTGCAATTACCTTCCTGGTGCCAAGGCGCTTAGCCATCATTGATGCAATAATATTCACTTCATCACTGCTGGTTACTGCTACCATCAGGTCTGAATCTCTCGCACCCGCTTTAACCAGAGTGGTGGGTGAAGTCGCGTTCCCTTCCACAGTCAGCACGTCCAGGCTTTCAATTACACGCTGAATACAGTGATGCCTTTCATCCAGAACAGTTACATCATGCTGTTCCTGAGAAAGAACTTTGCTGAGCTCAAAACCTACTTCACCGGCTCCTGCTATTAGAATCTTCAATCTTATTTAACTGGTTTACTTAAAGAATAAAGCTCTATTTATTAAAAAATAAGCTTCGTAACAAATTTATTGTTCTATGTTGATTTGTGTGGTAATTCTATATTATAATAACATAAAGTCTCCCCTAATAAATGGCTTCGAGCCACAGGCTGATGCTTTTCCAGTCGCGGCCCCTCGGGACGATTCCCGCGTTGTGAAATTTAGAAAGCTGTTTAATGTACGTACAATAGCCATGTATCAACATCCCCCCATTCCTCCCTAATTAGGGTAAATATTTGGGATACGCTCTTTATTCTAACCACACCAATTAACATAGAGCCTAATTTTTGGACAGTGCCGGCAACATTCCCATTATTTCAAATGCCGGTTCAGAAAATTGGTATAAGCCTGGTGCAGCAGTAAAAAACTCTGCTGATTATATGCCACACCATGCGCACCCAACGGGTATATTCGCAGGTTCACATCCTTCCCCGCATTGGTAAAAGCAGTAATCATCTGCATGGTGTTTTGTATATGCACATTTTCATCCATGGAAGAGTGGGCAACAAAGAGATTGCCCTGCAGCCGGCTGGAATGTGCCATCACAGATGTATTCACATAATTCTCATAATTCTCATCAAGCAATCCCATATACCGTTCGGTATAAATGGTGTCATAAAGCCTCCAGTCGCTAACCGGTGCACCTGCTATACCGGCTTTAAAAACAGCGGGATGAAGCACCATGGTCAGTGCAGCCATATAACCTCCGTAGCTATGCCCGCGAATGGCCATCCGTTTTTCATCAATCCAATCGTATGAAGAGAGGTATTTCGCCGTTTCCACGAAATCGAAGGCTTCTTGAATACCCAGATTCAGATATACCGATTTTTCAAAATCCCTTCCATAGCCCCCGCTTCCCCGGTTGTTCACATTCGCGATCACATATCCCTGTTGTGCCAGATACTGAGCCCAGGGATTGGTTTCAAATTGGTTATAAACTCCCTGTGCCCCCGGACCACCATATATCATTAAAATAAGCGGGTAACTCTCATTCGGATCAAAATCCGGCGGCTTAACAAGGTAACCGTCCAGTTCCTGTCCATCAGATGTTTCGAAACGAAACAGTTCTCTCGGGCTGTATACATAATGGCTCACGTATTCCTTCACCCCTTCATTATCCACCATCTTTTTAAGCATTTGGCCGCCGTTATCTGTGGTCCATAACTCTACCTGAACCGGTGTCTCTGTATTCGACCACTGGTTTAGATAGTAACGTCCATCCGGCCCCATATCAAAAGAATGAAGGCCGGATTCCCTGCTGTAACGCATTTTCCCGGTGCCGTCAAATCCTATTGAGTAAAGATGCCTTTCAAGGGGGCTAACCTCTGTTGACTCGTAATAAATTCTCCCCTGTTCAGAATTCACCGCAAAAACATTGGTTACCTGCCAGTCCCCATCCGTAACCTGGTTCAATAAACTTCCATCATAAGAGTAACGGTAAAGATGTTTAAATCCATTTCTGTCAGAAATCCATAAAAATTCCTGCCTGTCAACCGGAAAGAAAAAGTGATCATCAATCCCTGCAAAAAAATCATAAACATCTATCCATCCATGTTCGGATGTTTCCTGCATAATAAGTTTACCATCACCTGTGGCAACATCAAAAAAATGCATTTCAAGATGATTCTGAATTCGGTTCATCTTTACAACAGCCAGCTCGCCGGAATTGCTTGTCCAGTAGATTCGCGGAACAAGGTCATCATTCAATTCAAGGTTCATCCAGTGATTCTGTCCTGTAACAACATCCACCACACCGATTCGTACATCCGGATTTTTTTCACCAACTTTTGGGTAAGGAATATCTGTGTAGACAGGATAATTACCCTCGAAATCGGTGGAAACAAAGCGTTTTACATGTCGCTCATCACTTTGCCAATAGGCTATAAACCGGCTGTCGTGCGACCATTTCCAGGCCTGAACCTGTCCGAATTCTTCCTCATAAACCCAGCCGAAACGCCCGTTGTAGAAATTCTCTTTTGCATCAAATGTGAGCTGCTTCTCTTCTCCGGTACTGAGATCAAAAACATAGAGCTCACCTGCCCGGTGGTAAGCCACTTTTTGCCCGTCGGGTGAAAGTTCTGCGGTAAAAGCATCTTCCGCTATCAATTCCAGCGTCTCGTTTAAAATGGAGTAGTAGAAATAATTTGCATCTCCGGAATAGCGGTAAATGGGACGGAAATCGCTTTGAAATACAAGATACCTGAAATCCTGCGACCACTGGAAAGAACGGAAATGAAACGGGTCATCACTATCAGGATAGGTATGGTCAATGTTTCGAAAAATGATGGTATCATCGCCGGTGGCCGGATTATAAACACGTATTTCGTTAGTCTGCAGCGAATGGTTGTATTCCATATATGAAAAACGTTGCCCCCCGTCAATCCAGGTCACATTTTGAGGCCCCTGTTCTCCGGACAACTGGCCGGCACTAAATAGCGCATGCTGTAAACTTTGATATTCCTGCAGAGCCTGAGCCTGCAGATCTACGGTAAAAAAATGAATAACAATAAAAACCGGCAGATAAAGAATTCGGGTAGATAATTTGGCTATAAACATCCTTTCAATCTGGAAATTTTTTAGTATTAAATTCTGAAATAGGCTACATGTATAAGAAAAAATCTTGTCCCATTTACGTACTGAAAACGGCATTATGATTTGGTAACGTATATTTGAAACATTTTTTAAGCTGAA
>SKKO01000054.1 GCA_007123715.1 Balneolaceae bacterium
AAAATACAGCCCGTGCGATGGGTGTATCGGCAACGCTTACACTTCCGGTCACTACATCTTATCCTGTAACGTACAACGATGTTGAACTTACAAACCGTATGGTTCCTGTTTTGCAATCCATAGCGGGAGCAGATAACATAATATTGGAAAGGCCTGTAATGGGGGCTGAGGATTTCTCCTTTTTTGCTGAAAAAGTACCGGGATTATTCATCTTCCTGGGAGGGCGTCCGTCTGATGTACCCATTAGTGATGCGGCAGCTCATCACACCCCAGACTTTTTTATTGATGATTCACGCCTTGATCTCGGGGTGAAGGCGTTTGTGGCGATGACATTAGATTATATGAATAATCATTAGTTTGCAGATAAATTGCTCACGTTGAACTGTTGAGTGTTCGCCTTGCTCACGTTGAACTGATTAACTGTGGGATTGTTTGTTGTTCGAGAATCGATTCACCAGTTCGACAATTCACCAATTCAATGCCAAAGGCATCCCTTTGGGGCAATTCACCAGTTCAACAATTCAACGCTGGCTCCATTGAGATCCCTCACGGAGCAGGTTAACGCTCATGCCCCTCCTTCGATATTCGGTGTTCCCACTGGGGTTAATCTGACAATCGCTGGGTCTCTTCTTCCAGTGCACTGGTGCGTCGTTTAGCGGCTCGAAGTTCCTGGTTGCCAAAGCGCCAGGTTAGCGATATACCTCCCCGTAAGGTGTCAATAGATCTGACTCCCAATATATCCATGCCTCCGTAATTGCCGCTGTAAATAAAATCGCCTCCCTGCCTCAGGATATCCGCTCCGGTGATTCGTAATTGCAGCCTTTCTTCCAAAAAGTTTTTTCGAAATCCGATATCAATTCTTGAAAATGACTGAATATTTAAGGACCCTCTCCATATAAATGGACTATAATAAGCATATGTGGCATCCATGCTGATTCCGGCCGGTAATGTAACAGAGTTTTGAAACCTGAAATTGTACGTTGTTACGCTTAGGTCAATATCCGCATTCTGAAACTGCCCGCGATAGTATTCGCGGTTGAGGCCTCCAAATCCAATGATTTCCCAGTTTCTCATTACCCTTAGAGGGTAACTGATGTTGAATGAAGTGATATTGATGTTATCCATATTTTGAGGAATCACTATGGTTTTCTCTGTCTCAAGTACTTCCAGTATGGAGGCGAAAAAATTACTGGTAACGCTGTGGCCGATGGAACCGGTCAGTTTTTGGTTGAAAGAAAAATTAAATTGGTAGTTCATTGTCTTCTCAGGCTCAAGGAAGGGATTACCCTTAAAAAAGACAAGTTCGCTTAGTTTTGATTCAAACGGGTTGAGATCCTGGTAACTTGGCCGGTTGATTCGACGGCCTACACTGAATCCAAGCATCGCCCTGGTGCCATTGGTATAGGAGATGCCCACATTTGGAAACAGGTCGGTGTAGTTTCTTTGCACATTCTGATTTTGGATTTCCTGTTCGCTGGTGAGGGTTCCATCCGACAGGGTATGTTCTATACGAAGGCCGGTATTCAATCTGAACTTTTCACCAACGGGTAATTGCAGAATCATGTAGCCCGCAAAAATTTCTTCTTTGTACTCAAACTCATTGCTTTTGTTGATATCCCGTATCTGCGTGCCTGCCACGATATCATAAAAAGTAAAATCGTTCGTGGTTGAAATCCTGGAATATTTCCCGCCCGTCGAAAACTGAAGTCTACCAAAACTATGTTCAAGATCGGTCTGTGCAGCCCATAAATCGATTCCGGAATCTGTTAAAAACCGGTTGTTCACCTCTCGCTGTACGGTGCTGCCATCCGGCCCGAACCAGGTGTTTGGCTGATCAGCATCACTTGTTCTTGAGAATTTACTGAAACTGGCATCCACATCGATCGTGGTGTTACCGGATGGTTCAAACCGGTAGTTTCCGCTGAACAAATAGTTATTGGATTGGATATTACTGTTAACATTTGAAAAAAGGATTTCCCGGAGTAAAGAATTGTCAGCATTCGTAATAGGGGTGTTGCTGTTGGTGTCTTCATTCCTGTCGTTTAGAATGACATTGCTTGTAAGGCTCAAAGAGTGTTTTTCATTCAGGTCATAAATTATACCACTAGAAAAATTTATGCCCTGATTCCTGTCGAGACCGAGGGATTCCTGGTCAAGAATGAGGTTATTCTGAATTTTCGTATCTACAAAATCACTTTGGAAGTTATTGTAAAATCCTGTGAGGTTACTGTATATATTTACTTTTCCTTCCTGGTAATTTGTATTCAGGCCATGACTGGTCCGCCCATGCCTGCCCTGGGTAAAATTAGAATTGAGTGATCCGTTAAACCCGAGCCGTACGTTTTTTTTGAGCCGGATATTGATGATACCCGCATTTCCCTCCGCATCATACCGGGAAGAGGGATTAGTTATGATTTCAATAGATTCAATATTATCGGATTGCATGCTTTGCAGCATAGCCGTGAGATCGTCGCCCGATAACCGCGAGGGCCGCCCGTTGATATAAACACGCACACCGCTTCTCCCCTGTACGACGATATTATTGTCGGGATCGATCAGAATTCCGGGAGCTTTGCCAAGCAATTCAAGCCCATCATTACCCGCGGCATTGATGCTGCCCTCCACGTTAAAAACGGTTTTATCAGGAAAAATTTCGATAATGGGCCTTGCTGCAGTTACATTCACTTCCTCCATTTGGCTTACAGACCTCACCAGAGTAATGGTTTCCATTGTCTTTGATTCTCCGGATTCAATGTCAAACAGATCAGAATAATATCTTTCAAATGCTACATTCCGGATCTGCAGCCTGTACGTGCCGGGATCAACATTCCGGATTGTGAACTCCCCGTTGCCATTGGTTACTTCTCCCTTAACAAAAAGGGAATCTGCAGTGAGGAGGGAGATCGTTGCAAATTCTACAGGTTGATTTTCTGAGTCCTGAACAATACCGGTAATGCCGGAGGGGAGTTGTCTTGCCTCAAGTTCATGGAAAGAAAGCAGGATGATAATGTATAGTAAAGCTTTGATTAGGCCGGAAGTTTTGAAGTACATTTTTTATATGAATTAGATTTGGAAATACCATGAATTGTGCCACAGGGTATTCCGATGTGATAGGGATAGACCCCAAATGAATGAAAAATGAATGAAGACAGAGGCCCGAAGTATCTAATGGATTTGATATGAGTGCCACCTTTTTGCAGCCGCACATCGTTTTGATGTTTCAAAGCCGGACTACATGAATATTCTTCAGTGACTAAAATAAATTATGATCCCTCTAAAATTTGCTGCATTTCCATCTTTAGTGAATTGAAATCAATCGGTTTTGTGAAAAACTCCTTGGCCCCGGATTCGATGGCTCTTTGATAATTATCGTCATCTCCATAGGCCGAAATCATGCTCACCTGAATCTGAGGAAATTGTGATTTAATCTTTTCCAGCATTTCCAGCCCCGACATTCCCGGCATGTTAATATCTGAAAAAATGTACAGTACATCCGGCGGCTGGGTGCTTTGAAGCCGATCGATTGCATCTTGACCGGAAAAAGCAAATTCCAGTTCAATTAAACCGCTCCGGATCTCTTTTCTGAATTTTTGCCTGAATAGCATTTCCACATCGCGTTCGTCATCTACAACTAAAAATTTCATATCTGTTTTTTTATAATCTCCGTTATTTTTGGTAAAAGTATTGATCGTAAGCTTTTATAACTGCTAAATGAATGGTTTATAATGATATTTACAGCCACGAAATTTTAAAAATTCCTAAGGGAATATCGTCTCGTTGCTGATAGAAAACAGCACCCCCCGTAACCAAAACAAAAAACGGGGACTGCTGTTTTTGTGTAATCGCCTGATTATTCTGTGCCGATGTGGCTAAGGTCTGCCACTCTGCGGTACATGTACGACCAGTTTTGATCAATAGATTCCCTGTAATTATGTTGAAGTTCCGCTCTTTTATCTGCTCCGTATTGATTTTCCACAATCGTCCAGACGCCGTCTCTTTGTACGTCCATTGCCGCGAAATTTTCAAATGGAGTCACTACAAAAAAGTGCGGTGCATTCAGGTCACCGCCGATTCCGGAATACCACCATCCTCTCGGTTCCCCTTCAGTACTGCTTACTGTTGAGACAACCTCCGAAACCGTTTCTCTGAAAAGGGGAGTATTCTTCACCCTCCAATAAGTCACGTTGATCACATCCATTGCTCCACCGGGTGTCCTGCTCATCGATGGGATGGTTCGGAATAAATTCCGGGTCGATTTTTCAATATTTGGATTGATTAAATTCACCGCCAGATTTTGACATGCCTGTCCTGCTGCATCTGAAGTGTCGTCCATCTCAGCCCAGTTTTCCATAAACGAGCTTAGCGCATATACAGTCCCTTCACCCTGTACACGGCTCCACGTATTCCATGTCCATTCGCCTTCATGTTCCAGGTAGCACGCCTTCCACGCTTTAACACCTTCTCTGAATTGTGTGTTGTGGCCGGGTTTCACTGTAAATTCTGTAACCGAGAGAATCATGCTTCCTTCTTCAACCTGGGCATATGCAGCAGGCGCCGAAATCAGTCCGGAAAAGATGCATGCCACCAATACCGTTAGGATTGTTTTAAAACTATGTTGTGTTTTCATAATGGTTGTTAATTTGAGCTTTTTAAGATTATTTAGTCTGACGATTATTCCCACGTGGTGAAAATCTGCTCTGCGAAGTAAGCTCTGGAATTTTTACAGGTCACTACAGAATTCATGCTTTGTCCATGGCTTTCGGCAACTTTATAATAATTTTGAGCCATATTTCCCCTATGCTCAAAACTTTGCCACCACACTGCAGAGATGAAGTCATATTCTACATCCTGGAAACCCAGATAAGGAAACTGGTAATGGACGCCATACCCTCTCAATCCGTTTGCAACTGCCGCCTGGTGGACTCCCTTTTGAACTTCAATGGCATAGTCCATCGATACACCTTCTTTCAGCGTGCAATCTGCCAACTGCAGCGGCCACCTTTGGTCGGTGGTTTCATTTTCACGGAAGTCGTTAATCACAACCCGGTCCATCGTTGCAACGGTTATATTGCAGGTATGCGGACTGTTTTCGCGGTCTTCATCAACATATTTATTCACATAGTTTCCGTATTCTTGGTAGAGCTCTTTTCCGTCTGGCCACATACCGGCTAAAATATGGGTAATTCCTTCAAGACGATCGCCGGTTATCATCGGGCGCAGCAGAAATTGGTTGTATTTACTTCCATCGGCTGCCACTTTTTCGCCATACTCTCTGGCATTGTTCATAACGTCCTGAAAGGTAAATCCATCATTCAGCGTGCAAAGGAGATATTCCATGCGTACATGTTCTTCGGTTTCCTGTGCGATTACATTCGTTGCCGTAAAGGCTAAAACTGCAAGCAACAGAGTTGAGATCATTCTTTTTTTCATATTGTTTTATAATTAATTAGTAATTGTTAAATGCCTGCCCCCTTAGCCAGCCATGGTGTGATTCGATATTTTACACATTGAAGAAATAAGGCATACGCCAATGTATGATTTCCGTTTCACGGCATCATTGTACCGTTTAACCCCGATAAAGTCTTGGACTATCCGCGCAAAAGTTTGGACTTTTCGAACGTTTTTGTGTTTTTTGAGCTAAGTTCGCTTTGCTCGCGTTGAACTGTTGAGTGTTCGCTTTGCTCACGTTGAACTGATTAACTGTGGGATTGTCTGTTGTTCGAGAATCGATTCAACAGTTCAACAGTTAGACAGTTCAACAAATTGCAAGATTCGTTACCGGCTGTCTTTTCCAGTTTCAATAAACCGAACGCATTGCCCCTGGTTTTTGAAACCAAATGCTTCCCAACCGCCCTTCATGCAATCGGCTTTGGTTGCAGGGTCATTAGCAACAAGAATACAGGCTGTTGCTCCGGGCCCGTCAGTTGTCTCTCCAATGGCACAAGGAGTGCATTCTGCGGCACCAAAAACATCCGAAAATGTGCCGATTGGACACAGAGCTGCCTGAACAGCATCCTCAGTAGCCACGAAACTTCCTGGTTCGGCGAGTTTGCATGAGGTTTGGCCGGTTTCATCCTGGTATGTACCGAGAGAGCACGAATAGCATGAGGTTTGGCCGGCTTCATTCTGGTATCTTCCAAGCGGACACTTAGAAGCAGCAATCGCACCTGGTAAACTAACAAACGTTCCGGGTTCGGCATCTTTGCAGAAGGTCTTGCCGGCTTCATCCTGGTATTTTCCAGCAGGACACGGTGTACAAGGTGCTAATCCGTCAACACTAATAAAGCCGGGTTGGCATTGTGTGTTATCAAGATTTGCCAGTGTGGTTATCTGGGCTGATGTAACCGCTTCATCGGCAGAACCGGTCACATCCTGGTTGCAGCTTATTACTAATACAGAGAGAAGAAGAACAAGGGGTAACAATCCGGATTTAATTCTATAGATACTCTGGTATATATTTTTTGTATTCATAATATCAATGTTTAGTTGTTTGCTGTGTTAAAGGGTTATTGAGTAGTTGAATTTTTTCAGAAAAGCCACCGTACTCAGTAGCCCCCTCACAGATACCCACTTTCTGAACTTATTTTACCGTTTAAAACCGATCAAGTCTTGTACTATCCGCGCAAAAGTTTGGACTTTTCGAACGTTTTTGGGGTTAAATGAGGTCAATTTGGGTCACAGGATGCCCTGAGCGTTGAAGCGGGGAGAGGGTTGTTGAGTGTTCGCTTGCCGAAGTTGAACTGTTGAGTGTTCGCTTTGCTCATGTTGAACTGTTATACCGGGTTCAAGACCTTAAAGCGTGCATAGCATCTTTAAGCGTCTGGGAAATCCCCCCGACCCCCTTTAAGAAAGGGAAATCCCCCCGACCCCCTTTAAGAAAGGGGGAGTTTTTTTGCGGTTAGGCTATGTTAGGGATAAACATTCGGTGTTCGATATTTCCTTTGTGTACCGCTCAAACGCTGACAGATCCAGTGGGTGCTGTCAGGTTTGCGCTCTGTTCACAACAGTTCCACAAATTGCGATATTCGTTACCGGCTGTCTTTTCCAGTTTCTACAAATCGAACGCACTGTCCCTGGTTTTTGAAACCAAATGCTTCCCAACCGCCCTTCATGCAATCGGCTTTGGTTGCAGGGTCATTAGCAACAAGAATACAGGCTGTTG
>SKKO01000262.1 GCA_007123715.1 Balneolaceae bacterium
AAAGGTTTTTGAGATGAATCCCTGGGACGCTCTTAAACGCTTTCGGCAGAAAAAAAAGGGCTGGTTATTTGGGTATCTAGGATATGACCTGAAAAATCACATTGAGAAATTAACCTCCGGAAATGAAGTGCATGCAAGGATACCCGATATGTATTTTATGCAGCCGGAATTACTGTTAAAAGTTGGAAATGGACAGATTGAGACGATAACCGGGAATCATTCAGAGACCGTAGCTGGCGCAACTATGAATAACCCGGGAGTTGATTTTGAAATTCAGGACATTATTCCAGGGCTCAATAAACAGGAATACGTCAATAGAATTCATGAAATAAAACACCTGATAAAGGAAGGAAATTTTTATGAATTGAATTTCTCATACCCATTGACAGGAATTTTTAAAGGGGAACCATATGATCTGTATGTACAGATGAGCCACGTAAATCCTGTCCCTTTTGGTGCGTTTCTTAGATTTCAGGATGTGTGTTTGTGTTGCTTATCCCCCGAAAGATTCCTGAAAAAAACAGGTAAATATATCCTGTCAGAGCCTATTAAAGGAACCACTGAACGGGGTGTGAATGAGGATGAAGATCAGCTTCAGATAATAGAATTAATGAACGAAAAAAACCGGGCTGAGAACCTGATGATTGTAGATTTGGTCAGACATGATCTCTCAACGGTTTCACAAACAGGCAGTGTACATGTAACCAAGCTGTTTGATGTTCAGTCTTTTGGTACGGTGCATCAATTAATTTCATCTATTGAATCGGTTATTAAAGATGGTACAGATGCAGTTGATACGATCAAAAGCTGCTTTCCAATGGGTTCAATGACCGGGGCACCGAAAATTGAAGTAATGAGACGCATTGAAGATCTGGAAAACTACAGAAGAGGTATCTATTCAGGTGCCATCGGATACTTTACGCCGGATGATGATTTTGATTTCAATGTTGTAATTAGGACTGCAATCATTCAAAATGACAAATTAATTTACCCGGTTGGCGGGGCTATTACCAGTGATTCAGATCCCGAAAAGGAATGGAAGGAAACCATCATTAAAGCAAAAAATTTAACCGAAGTTTTTTTTCGTAAAACACATTTTACGAAATGAACTGCCGGTTAAATGAGTTAGCATAAGTGAATTGAATGAAATTATAAATCAGTGATATGCATCAAAACATCAAAATAATTGGCAGCCTCAGGGATAGCGGGTGGGAATCCATGTCCATAAAGCAGGAGATGAGAAAAAACCTGCTTCAAATGATAAAAGATAATAAACCGCTTTTCCCCGGTATTCTGGGTTACGAAAAAACAGTAATTCCTCAAATCGTGAATGCGTTACTTGCAAAACATGATCTTATCTTACTCGGATTACGGGGACAGGCAAAAACACGCATACTTAGAATGCTTGTTGCATTACTGGATGAGTATATGCCTGTTATTGAAGGCACCGAAGTAAATGATGATCCGTACAACCCTATTTCAAAATATGGGAAAGAAATGGTAGCCCGGCACGGTGATGAAACTCCGATTGTTTGGGTTCACCGTTCAAAACGTTACGGTGAAAAACTCGCAACACCCGATACTTCTGTTGCCGACCTCATCGGTGACCTTGATCCCATTAAAGCGGCTTCCCTTAAACTGGCATTGGCAAGTGAAGAAGTGATAAACTATGGCTTGATTCCACGAACAAACCGCGGAATTTTTGTCATTAATGAACTTCCCGACCTTCAGCCGCGTATTCAGGTGGCACTGCTCAATATTATGCAGGAACGTGACATTCAAATACGGGGCTTCAATATCCGGATTCCCCTTGATGTTTCAATGGCATTTTCGGCAAACCCTGAAGATTATACCAATCGGGGGAATATAATCACCCCGCTGAAAGACAGAATCGATTCACAAATTATTACACACTATCCGCGGGAAATGGATGTAGCGATCAAAATTACCGAACAGGAAGCGTGGACCCGCCGTGATGAGAGTCTGGAAATTCACATTCCATACTTTTATAAGAAGATTCTTGAAAACGTTGCGTTTGAGGCAAGGCGTAGTGAGTTTATCGATCAGAAAAGCGGTGTATCCACTCGTATGACCATTACTGCTATGGAGCAAGTGGTTTCTGCAGCAGAAAGAAGGGCTGTGCTGAATGGTGAAAAAGGGGCCACACTGCGAGTCGCCGATCTCTATGCCATGATCCCGGCACTCACAGGTAAACTTGAGCTGGTTTACGAGGGCGAACAGGAAGGGGCGGTAAACGTAGCAAAACACCTCATCGGAAAGGCTATCAACACAACATTTAAGGAGTATTTTCCTGACCCTCAGCGCAGAATACTGGAGGGCGAAAAAAACGTTTATGAAGAAATTCTGAATTGGTTTTCGGGTGGCAACTTGCTAGAAATCCCGGAGAAAATCAGCGACACTGAATACAGAGACAAATTGGATAAGGTTTCAGGCCTTAAGCAGATCACAAAAACATATATACAAGCCAATAAGAATGATTTGTATGCTATGATGGATCTTGTGATCGAAGCCCTGCACCAGAACTCGAAAATAGGCAAAGATGATGTTGATGAGGACCGCAGATACACGGATATGCTTGGCAGCATGCTGGGTGATATGACAGGTTTTGATGATGACGACTACCTGGATGTTTAATTGCCTGGATTTTAATCTGGCAGGAAAAGGCACTCCCGAATTTTACAGGGTAGATACTCAATTTTCATGATAATTTTTTAAGCAAATACACGTCATTTCGCCATCTTGGTTGCTATTTGAGATAGCCGCAAAATCGTGTGAACTCAAGTAAATCAAAACATTGCAATAACACAGGGGAACCCTTATCTTTATAACCTATTTAAATACCGGCAAATGAATTGTCAAGATATAAAAACTGCAAGAATATGAAGAAAGGCATTCACCCAGATTATAACGAAATTACTGTAGTACTGAGTGATGGAACTGAGTTTACAACCCGTAGTACCATTCAAACCAAGGATGGTATATACAAAAGTGAGGTTGACTCAAAGAACCATCCTTTTTACAACCAGAATAAGAAACTTCAGAAAAAAGCTGACCGTATCGACCGTTTCAATCGTCGTTACAAAAAAAGCTGATTTTTGTATTTATGAAATAATGAGGATGCACTGTTTTACATTGCATCCTTTTTTTATGCCTGTTTGCTATGGATATTAAGATATTTGAAGTAGGGCCTTTTGCGGAAAATACTTATCTCCTTTGCCGGGAGAACGAAGCTTTACTTATAGATCCCGGATTTTTTGACCCCCGTGAATACCGTGAGTTTGTGGATGAAATGGAACAGAGGTCGGTTGCCCTGAAAGCAATTGTATTAACCCATGCCCATGTAGATCACGTGTTGGGCCTGGAGAGAGTTCTGAAAGAGTATGACGTTCCGGTTTATCTGAACCACAGCGATCTGTTTCTTTGGAATAACTTTCCCAATCAGGCGGCTTTGTTTGGTGTAAGAACCACAGGCTTCGATTTTGTGCCTCATCCTCTGCCTGAAATACAAAATTATTCAATCGGTAAATTTACATTCGATGTACTCTATACCCCGGGGCACTCTCCGGATCATGTTTCTCTTTACTTTCAAGAGGAGGGTATGCTTATTGCAGGAGATGTATTGTTCTACGAAAGTATTGGCAGAACAGATCTTTACAAGGGAGATTTCGATGAACTGGCAAATAGTATACGCATAAAACTCTATTCACTTCCCGCTGATACAGTGGTTTACCCGGGACATGGGCCAAAAACATCTATTGCCCATGAAAAAACCCAAAATGCATTTGTCAGGGATATTGGTTAGCCGGATTTACCTTCACCGCTTTTAGAATTATTTTTCAGCCGGTTTATCTGCTTAATGAAGTGGTCTTCACGATCGGGATTCATATTAATCAGCCGCTGATATGCATTGATAGCAGCATCAAAATTGTCTTGTTTTTCATGGATAACGGCGAGTGTTTCCGTGACAATATCATCCACATTGGCACTGTCCGTACTTAAATCGGGCTCATTCTTTTTATCGGTGGGAGCAAGCCTGATTCTCGTGTTCTCTACTGAAGAGAGTTTTGTAATGAGTGTGTCAATGTCCTGTATAGGGTGTGATATCGTTGTTTTTTGCAGAATCCGGTTAAAATAAGGTCTGTTTTGCTGAGGCTTCCAAGCTTCAAAACGATCGGGATGTTCGATATAATAATGGAGCCTGTTAATAAATTGGCTTCCAGGGGCTCTGACTCTGGCTTGCCAGGCAGCCTCTATGGCATTATCGATGTCGTTATTTTTTAAATATAACCATGTGAGAAAAAAATAGCCTATAGCGCCGGCGTTTCTTTTCTCGACTCTGTTTTTCAGACTTGCAATTGCGCCATCAGGATCATCGCCAAATTTTTCAATGGTACTTTTATAAGATTCCGGTATTTGATAGTGCTCTAACTCCATTCAGGATTTTAAGTAAGTAACAGCTAATTACCAACTGCTAACAGCGTCATTAAACATATTGTTTGAAATTTGCTGAAGTGCTGCTTCTGCTGCAGCAATTTCACCATCAACAGGATTTTCCAGCACATCATAAGTTGCACTGCCGTTAAAGTTTTTGGTCCACAAAGGGCTTTCATCCCTTGAATATTGGAAGGTGGCCCGAACGGTTATTTGCACTTCATTCAGGTTGGCCTGTTGGTCACCGCCTATACTGAAAGGCCGGGTAACATAACTTTGAATTGCGCCTTCAACGAATGCATCCGATTCATCCTGATCGTTTGAAAGAGATAGCCTGCTTTGATTCACAAATCGATTGATGAGTGCACGGTTTAAACGGTCGCTTAAATCCCCCAAACCACTCTGTGAACGGTCTGGAAAAAACGGGATATAAATGGTTCTCACATCTGCGGGTATAGATGTTCCCGTAAAACTGTAGGAAATACACCCTGCAATTGGTAAAATCAAAACCAGTAAAGGTATGATTATGATTTTTAATTTATTGGAGCCCATATTGATCCAATTTTCTATATAGTGTGCGTTCACTCACTCCCAGCGTTTCTGAGGCTTTACGCCGGTTGCCGTCATAACGCTTGAGTGCCTGTTCTATTAGAAATTTTTCTGCTTCTTCAATAGAAGGGATGTCTTTTTCCCCAAAAAAACTGATAACCTCATCTTCCTCTGGCTCTTCGGTGCCATCAAGGGAATCTATAGATCGGATACCCAAAGAAGCCTCGTTTATTTGTTCCCTGATGTGTGTGGAAATATCGTTCGGGTCTATGGTTCGGTTTATGGCACCTGGCAGTGCTTTGATTGTGCTTTTTTCAGCCATGGTCGTATACAGAAAGTTTGCCAGCATCTTTTTCAGGTCAGAAATTTCCGTTTTCATTTCCAGCAAAGCGCGATAGATAATTCCCATATCTGCAGACCCGGGAGATGAGTTAAACGACTCTTCAGCTCGTTTATCGGAAAGTACAGGCAGGTTGTCAGTAGAGCCATGAAATTGGCGGCCTTTTAGATATTTTTGAAGGCGGTCTTTGTCAATAAACTGGGATTTTTCTAGCACTACAAGCTGTTCGGCAACATTCCTGAGTTCCCTCACATTACCCGGCCATCTGTACGAAATTAGAAGCTCCTTCGCTTCATCGGAAAATCCCTGAAAAACGGAATCATACTTCGATGAAAATTCAGTTACGAATTTTCTGAAAATTGGGATAATATCCTTTTTACGATCCCTTAGCGGCGGTAATTTGATCATAACGGTATCGAGTCTGTAGTACAGATCTTCCCTGAAAGATCCATTCCTAACAAGCTCCCATAAGTCCCTGTTAGTTGCAGCAATGACCCGCACATCGGCTGTAAATAACTTACTTGAACCAACCCGAAAAAATTCTCCGGTTTCAAGTACCCGTAATAATTTCACCTGCACATTTTTTGGAGTATCACCAATTTCATCAAGAAAGATGGTTCCGCCATCGGCTTTTTCAAAATATCCTTTACGGGCTTCATGCGCCCCGGTAAATGAGCCTTTTTCGTGACCAAAGAGTTCACTTTCAATGATACCTTCGGGAATAGCCCCACAGTTAACAATTACAATATCCTGCCTTTTCCTGAGACTAAGTGAATGAATTGCTCTTGCGGTAACGTCTTTCCCAACACCGCTTTCTCCCTGCAGAAGAACAGTAATATCTGTGCCAGCTACCTGCATCACTTTATCCACCACCTGCCGGATGGCATCCGATTCACCGGTTAATCCGAATTTTTCCTGAAATACTTGCCTGTCCATAGAACACATTCTTTTAAACACGTAAAGGTAAGAATTATATGAAACTTGTAATAAATTGCATTTCACATTTTTTAAACAGTAAAATGAACTAATCTGCTCCTAATCTCTTTATTCTTAATATAATATTGTGTTTGTTAATTGACTGAATTTTACTGAAAACTATAATTTAAGTAATTTTTTTATGGATAATGATGTTTACTGCGAAGGGACGGAAGATAAACTAAGGAAACATTTCACGGTAATTTATGGAGAGGATAGGGTGGATGAGTGCATGGAAAGAATTCAAATGCACATAAATAAATTCGGGTTAAAACCGGAGGAAAAAATTCCTGTTCAGGACCATTGGACTCATGAAGATCACATTCTGATCACATACGGCGATATGGTGCAGCCCCGGCAGGGTGAACCGGTTTCAATGCTGCACAAACAGCATCAATTTTTACATAAATATCTTAGAAACACGCTGAGCAGTGTGCACATTTTACCATTTTTCCCCAGCTCATCAGACGATGGCTTTTCAGTTATTGATTACCGGCGTGTAGATGAGAGGATTGGTGGCTGGGACGACATTCAGGAGCTGAGCAGCGAATTCAGACTGATGGGAGATTTGGTAATGAACCACATTTCGAGGCATAGTGAATGGTTTAAAAAATATTTAAAAAAGGAAGAACCTTATACTGATTTCTTTATAGAAGTAGAGCCTGATGTGGATCTTTCAATGGTAACGCGCCCCAGAAGCACAGCACTTTTGACACCGGTTCATACAAAAAAGGGAGAAAAATTTGTTTGGTCTACATTTAGTGATGACCAGATTGATGTAAACTTTGCAAATCCGGATGTTCTGTTCGAATATCTTGATATCT
>SKKO01000158.1 GCA_007123715.1 Balneolaceae bacterium
TGCCTTTATCCCGGCTTCCGGCTGATCTCAGTTATTTTATCTTTCACGGTTTGAACTAGGATTTCCGCTTCTTCAAGATGTGTGGCGGACGACAGAACCGCAACCCTGAAATAAAATTTTCCATCTGCTTCGGTTGTTGACAAAAATACACGCCCGTCTTTCAGCAGCGCATCATGCAATTGCCGGTTCAGTATTTCCGGATCTCCGCCTTCCGGGATCCATCTGAACATAAAAATACTAAGCTGTGGCGGCGGACTTACTTCTATATCATCCATCCTACTGAACTCTACCCACAGGTAATTTGCCAAAAGTAGTTTCTCTTCAAGCGCGGCCCTGAATGCCTTCAATCCAAGTAATGTTAGCGGCAGCCACATCCTCAGTGCCCTGAAGTGTTTCGTAAGCTCCGGCGAGATATCGGCAGGGGAGAAAATACCGGGCTCGTCTGACGCGTGTTTCATATAGCTGGCATGATAGGCATGGGATGAAACAAGCTTGGCTACATCCTTCACAAGCAATGCTCCTGTACCGTAGGGCAAAAAGAGGCTTTTATGCGGATCAAGTACAACCGAATCAGACAGTTCAATTCCGGCCAGTTTCTTTTTCCCTTCAGAAGTAAGCATAAAAAAACCGCCATAAGCCGCATCCACATGAAACCAGAGGTTATGTGTCTGTGCTACAGAACCGATATCAACAAGTGGATCAACAGCACCGCTATCCGTAGAGCCGGCCGATGCCACGATGAGCCAGGGAATCAACCCGTTATCCGCGTCCTCAATAATTTGGCGGTTCAGTGCTTCCGGCATCATGCGAAAAGAAGGATCCATCGGCACATATCTCCGAATGCATTCCCTGAGTCCGGATAAATTCAGAGCACGGTCAACACAATGATGGGTTTGTCCGGTCAAATAGACCACCGCCCTCGAATAATCCTCCCCCTTTAAACCTGCATCATCACGGGCAGTGACCACTGCGGTGAAATTGGCAATACTTCCTCCGGATGCAAGGTATCCGCCGGAACCGGCAGGATACCCCACCAGATCTGCCATCCAGTGAACCAAACGGGCCTCCAGCACAACAGCACCCGGTGATGATGAGTAAACACTTGCATAGCGGTTTGTGACCGCCGCCAGATAATCACCAATTGCTGCAGCTGAGAGGCTGCTTCCGGGTATATAACCGAAATTCCGCCCGGATGCGGAATTCAAACCAGGGCTGATTATTTTATGTTCAAGAAATGAAATGGCTTCATCCGCACTGATTCCATTTTCGCCAAGGGAACTATTTAGCAGGTCATTTACACTTTCATCAAACGGATTGTATGCTTCTTTGCTTTCGAGTGTGTCATAAAATCGCTCTGCATAGTTTATCGCAAGTCCGGCTAAAACCTTTCTATTTTCTGGTGACAGATCCAGGGTTTTGGATGCCGGTGCCAGTTTCGATAGTTTATGCCTCAATGTATTCTGATCTTTCACGAATGCCTGAATTTTCTGTTCATAGAGAAACGGTGAAGAATATCGCCAAAATTATGCCCATATTTAAAAGATCGGGTTCAATTTCGCAATTCAAAAAAGGTTCACACATGATAAACATCAAATTTCTTTTTGCTGCCATCAGCTTTCTGATGCTCACTCTGCCGCAATATACGTTCAGTTCAACAACAGATGAACCCGGTACAGGCCTTAAAGAAGCAAAAAAGGCAGACGGGAATGATTACATTATCACAGCATATGTTGCAGGATGGCATAACTGGACAACGGATCAGATCGATGCAGAAAAATTATCTCACATTAATTATGCATTCGCAGACATCAAAGACGGTAAAATAAATTCATACCTGGATAATGATGACTATCAATATACTATGCTCGATTCACTCAGGCGGATCAATCCCGATTTAAAGATTCTGGTTTCTGTAGGCGGCTGGAGCCGTTCAACCTATTTTTCGGATGCTGCCCTTACCGAAGAATCACGGAAAATATTTGCGGAAAGCGCGCTCGATTTTATAGAGCGTTACGGCCTGGATGGTATTGACCTCGACTGGGAATATCCCGGAAGCCCGGGAGCGGGAAATGTTTTCCGTGCTGTTGACAGGGAAAATTTCACCCTCATGCTTGAAGAACTCCGGATTCAGCTCGATGAGCAAACCGCAGCCGACGGCAGGGAAGACAACCCATACCTGCTCACCATTGCCACAGGAGCAAGCCAGGGATTCCTGCAGAACACTGAAATGCACAAAGCCCACCAATATCTCGACTATGTATTGCTGATGACATACGATTACCATACCGGTGGTTCACCGGTAGCGGGACACCACGCCAATCTATTCCGATCACAAAGCCTGCACTATACAAGGGGATCGGCCGATCAATCCGTACAATGGTTTCTTGACGCCGGGATTCCATCAGAAAAACTGGTGCTCGGTGTTGCCTTTTATGGCAGATACTGGACCGGTGTGCGCGCAACAGAAAACGGGCTTTACCAGTTTGCACCGGGCAGTGACAGGGGAGCTGCAGGCTTCGACCGCCTCAGAGAAGAGTACATCAACAAAAACGGATATACCCGTTACTGGGATGCTGAGGCCAAGGCGCCATGGCTGTGGAATCCGGACACCGCAACCTTCTGGTCATACGATGATGAAGAGTCTGTTCAGCATAAAACGGATTATATAAAAGCGCGGGGGCTGGGAGGTGCCATGTTTTGGGAATACAGCCAGAATTTGAATGGGGAATTACTCGAGACACTTTATAACGGATTAAATCAATACTAATCATATCATTTCTGAATATTAATCATCATGGATATACTGACCGAACCGGCAGAATATATTTTTGCGGGTAATGAAATCTGGCGAATTGCCCTGCTCATTGCCATCATTGCCTTGTCACTGTTTTTTGGCAGAATTCTGAAGTTTTTTCTCCATCGCATGAATCCCAAACTGGAAGCCATGCAAAAGCATCTGCTTGCCGTCTCAGTTGAAGCTGCTTCGTTAAGCGTCACGTTTCTCTTTTTTGCAATTGGCTTAAGATTTGGAATTTCATTTCTGATTGTGCCTGAAGGCTTTCAAAGCCTTCTCTTTACCACTTTGTCACTGCTCATTATTCTGGCAATCGGGCATTTTGTATACCGGCAGGTAGATGTTCTGGATGCCTCGCTGAAACGCTTTGCAAAAGAAGAATCTGCAAATATTGACCAGATGCTCATCCCGATAGTGGGCAAATCCATCCGGGTGGCAGTCGTTATTCTGGTTATTCTGCAGGCAGCACAAACACTGAGTGACCAGCCAATCACCAGTATTCTTGCCGGAATCGGGATCGGCGGCCTTGCACTCGGCCTGGCCGCCCAGGATACCATCCGGAATTTCTTCGGTTCACTGATGATTTTTGCTGATAAGCCGTTCAACGTAGGTGAACTTATTAACCTCGACGATAAACTGGGAGTAGTGATGGAAGTGGGTGTACGAACCACAAAAATCAAAACACTTGAGGGGCACATGCTTACCGTTCCTAATGGTAACCTTGCAAATATGACCATCCATAACATTGGCAAAAGACAGTTCATCCGGCGTGTTTTTGATTTAACGATAACCTATGACACACCTCCCCCAAAAGTAGACAAGGCTGTTGAAATCCTGAAAGATATTCTCGACAATCACGAAGGCATGAATCCGGAGATGCCCCCACAAGTTTTTTTTGATGAAATGAATGCCGATTCACTGAACCTGAAATGCTTTTATTGGTTTCATCCGCCCGATTACTGGCAATACATGCAGTTTACAGAGTGGGTTAACCGTGAAGTTTTTAGAAGGTTTAAAGAAGAGGGGATAGATTTTGCGTTCCCAACCCAAACCATTCACCTTGCGGGCGACAGTAATCGCCCCCTGAATATAGGCCTCGATCGAAATGAAGATGTACCAGATGAGAATTCAACCATTCATTAAAAAAGCTGCCGAACGGGTTGTTTGATTCCCATAAAACACATTTAACAATACTCCGGACAGTAACACCAAAAAAGTAAATGTGTAAACAACCTGTTCGTACAGCTACCTGTCTTGATTTCTTTAGATTATTTCTCCTTCTAAAATACTGCAATATCATTCTTTGCTCTTATATACGAAATTTTTAATAGATTTAGATCAATTTATTGTCAATTTTATGAAAAATTTTTAATGATCGGAATTGTTCAGGAAAATGGCGGCTTATTGTCATATTATCAGATAATGATAAAAATCCGGTTCCATTGAAAAAGCTGATTCTCCTTATATTACTGCCTGTATGTTTACCCGTGAATGATTCATTTGCCCAGATTGCGTTTGAAAGAACACGTATTTCTGTAACAGGCCACCGGCTTCTTGCCGGTAATACCATTTTGAGAAACTGGGATGCCGCAAACGGAATTGGTTTCGAAGTAAGTGCCCCTTATGTATTCGGCAACTTTGAAGCTGGGCTGCGTTATACCCGGTTTGATGAATTTACGTTCGAAGGTTCGGGTTTTCACTCTCATTATGTTTTTGCAGGATGGAACTACAGTTACATTGCTGCTGATGACCTGATTTTTACATCCGGAATTCGCCTGGGAAATAATTTTATACTGCACGACCAGGATAAAATTTATGCTGATGAATATAGATTCAGCCGTGAAGAAAGTGAATTCTCTTATGAACTTTTTATCAGGCTCCAACTCGAAATCAATAAAAACACGGAGTTTTTCATTTCATCATCCTATAATCGTACCATTTTCAACATTCCCTTTGCAGCATTTTACGGAACCATGGGAGTAACGCTGAAATTTCAAACCCCCACCTGGCTTAAACGTTTTCTTCAGTAATGCCCATCATCTCCTTCATTCTTACGCTTTTTTTTCCGGTAATAGTCACAACCGCTGATACCAGTGGCGTACTTCATGCTGTTGAACCCGATTCAGTCAATTCATCATTTGTCATGGGAGTAGAAGATCTTATCTGGCAAACAGGCTGGGATTACGCTTCCATAGAGCGTATGTCTGTGATGATCCATACCGATGAGTATGGGTATTATGGCCCGCAGCCAGCCTTTGTACTTGATGGAATACCCTTTGAACCCGGTTTTTTTGGAGTCCATTTTGCACAATTATTTCCGCTGTCACTCTTCAGGATTGAAAACCTTGAATCGTTTCATGGTTCGGGAATCCAAAACGGGATCCCCTATCAGTCTGGCCTTATGAAACTGCAATCCGAACCGATGCCACAAGGCATTTCTATTTTTGGTTCCGGGCAGGTGGGCCACAACAGCGGTGAACCGGGGCCCTGGGTTTTTGCCCCGGATAAAGTAACTCCAAACGTAGAGCGTTTTGGCCCGTGGCTGGATGCAGGCCTTTCGATTCGTTTTGGTGGATGGTATGCCAGGGGCAGCCTTCGGCATCACGACTACCTGAATATTGATGAATTCATTCAGACCCGAATTATAAACATGAGAGGTGTTCCGGAAGAAAATATCTGGCTCAGGGTAGATGCCATTTCGACACTTGGGCTTGTTGAAACAGGCTATTTGAGCGACCGTTTTGAAGTACGTCTGCAGGGAACCAGATCAGAAAGCACCGATTTTCTTTTCTTTCAGCCTTTGGGAAGAGAAATACCAACCGGTTTTGAAACTGAACAATATTCAGCGCTTGCTCACTTTCAAATAACGGAACATACAGGCCTCAGGGCTCTCTACCAGCAGCGGTTTATGGCCACCACATTCCGCCGAAATTATTTTGATTTCGAGATAGGCTGGGAATCACAGGTGCGTACCGGCCGGGGTTCGATCTACTATGAAGGAAACCATATCGGAGCAGAAGCAGGCGTGGAAACGATCACTACTGATATTACCGGGCGCGAGTCCACTTTTCAGACTGTAACTATCCCTTCACTTTTTTTACAGAACCGGTTTACAATTCACAGAAATTTCTCAATAACTACTGAAAACATTGTCCGTTTCTATAATAATAAACGGAGTGTATCTACAAGCTCCGCAATGGCTATTCAGCCTGTTTCCGGCTGGAATGTTCAGATAAGCGGCGGATATAGTGAGTTGCTGCCGGAGCATTCGAATCCGCTTGAAGGCTGGATAGGCCAGGGTTATGATTTGTTTTCACATCTCCATATTCGGGCAAATATTCCGGGCGAAATTGAAAACAACCAGCTGGCAGATTTCGCTTTAACCAACAAGATTAAACTGCATCAAGACTGGAATCTCGGGATAGGATTCCGGTATTTCCGGCATTTATCGCTGCAGATCCCTTTCCATCGGGTTCATTATGATTTGCCATTCTCCACGCAACCCGGCCTGTATAACCTATATGGCGATCAATCCGGTGAAAGGTTTGCGGCCACCTTCAGCCTCCACCATCAAACTACCCGACGTATCAGGCAAACTGCAGACGTTACTTATCGCACAACTCTGAATGGAGATACCATTTACCGGCAATACTGGGAAATGACTCCTGAAATTCGGGTTCAGTACACGGCTCTTTATTCGCCTCATCCCGACCTTGAACTTCAGCTCGATGTGCAATACCTGTCGGAGCGAACCTGGCCGGAATTTTCAAGGCTTGACGGGCAGCTAAACCGCTCATTCCACGTTCAGTTTCCATTTAGATATTCTACTTACTCAAATACCCTTCCACAACATCTGAGGATTGACTTTCGCGTCTCAAAATGGCTATGGCAGCAACGTATTCGAGTAGCTCTACAGCTTAAAAACCTGCTCAACACCGATTACCAGACACATCCCATCGGTGTTAGGGAAAGTTTCGGTTATATGTCCCGCCTGGAAATCCGCTTTTAATCACCCACGTACGCCGGACAGCGCCGAAGGCATCCCGTAGGCCGGACAGCTTGTCCGGCGTGGGAAAGACTTCGATACCTCACAAAACCTTTCCACGATTTCTCTTCTAAGTTTCGGCACTTCTATATAATCTTTCCGTTTTGCAAGATCCGAAGTAACGGGCAAGCCCCAAAGGGATGCCTTCGGCGCTGCCCGTTCTACGTTTTACAACCGAAGGTAACGGGCATCACTCAACATGATCAAGCAGCTCCCAGAGGTCGCTCCAGACCCTTGTCCGGATCGAATCTGCAAAATCCTCGAATTCATCCACATCCAA
>SKKO01000306.1 GCA_007123715.1 Balneolaceae bacterium
AATTTTTTAGTATTAAATTCTGAAATAGGCTACATGTATAAGAAAAAATCTTGTCCCATTTACGTACTGAAAACGGCATTATGATTTGGTAACGTATATTTGAAACATTTTTTAAGCTGAAATGAGTTGAACGCCCATAATATAAGACAGACTGCCGAAAGAAAGTGAATAAAAAGGTTACCGTTGAAAACCCTGAGTATCAAATTGTTGCAGCCATGCCACACATCAAAACCCTCCCGCCTGTTAGCCGATGAAACCGGCCAAAAGAATTTACCGGCTCAACCCTCAACATTTCGTAAAAACTCGCTGATGATATTTGCATATGCGTTTTGGAATGATGACAAAAAATATATTCCATCCGCTCTCTTACCTGTAGAAAAGGTTGAGGAGTTTATACGATTGAACGAGAATCATAATCACTAATCCAGCAAAGCTGAACAAAATGTGACACTATTCATCAATCAAATCATCCCTTCAGGAGCCTCAAACCATTCAATACTACGAGCAATGTACTTCCTTCATGGCCAATAACACCCAGAGTGAGAGGTAAGTCAACCAGGAAAACCCCTGCAATAAGCATGAGGATAACAGCCATGCTGAATATGATATTCTGCCAAACCACTTTTTTGGCCTTGCGTGATAATTTCAGCAGATAAGGGAGTTTTGTCAATTCATCTCCCATCAATACAATATCGGCAGTTTCAAGTGCCACATCGGTACCGGCAGCACCCATAGCAATTCCAAGGTCACTTGTGGCAAGGGCCGGAGCATCATTCACCCCGTCACCAATCATGGCAACTGTTCCCAGCTTTTTCAGTTTATCGATAATATTTACTTTTTCGTCGGGTAACAGGTCGGCAAAAACCTGGTCAATACCAAGTTTGCCGGCAATACTCCGGGCAACTTCATGGTTATCACCGGTGAGCATCACAATGTTCTTTATGCCCATCTCTTTTAATGCTGTGATGGTTTCTTTCGAGTGAAGACGAATCTGGTCGGCCAGTGTGATAATTCCGGCGGGACGATTATTGATGGTTACAAATACAACCGTTTTACCATCTTTCCTGAAACGGGAAGCTTCATCAGTAAGGGCACTGCTCCATTCGGCTGAACCATTTTCAAACAGTTTAATATTGCCAACTTTCACCGTATTTCCTTCAAACTGTGCTTCTACGCCCCTGCCGGGTGTAGCCTGCATATTTTGTACAGAAGCGGGTGTAATATTCATGTCACCGGCCTTGCTTATGATAGCTGTGGCAATGTGATGCTCTGAGTGCATCTCACAACCTGCTGCAATCGATACAAGGCGTTCAATTTCCTTGTCAGAGCCGGAGAAGGTTTCGTTATCCGGATCAAATGCGAGTACATCAATCACGGATGGTTTTCCTTTTGTAAGCGTACCGGTTTTATCAAATGCAATGGTGTCTATCTCAACAGCCTGTTCAACATAAGCACCTCCTTTAAACAAAATTCCTTTTTTTGCCCCATTGGCTATGGCTGATATGATTGATGCCGGGGTACTGATAATCAGTGCGCAAGGCGAAGCTACCACCAGCACGGTTATAGCACGGTAGAAAGTGGAATCAAAATCGTGACCCATCAGCAGCCAGGGCACAAAAATTAGTGCAATGACTGTAATTATCACTGAAATGGCATATCGTGGTTCAAACTCATCCAGGAAACGCTGTGTTTTTGCCTTGTTTTTTTGCGCTTTCTCTACCAGCCCGATGATTTTTGCCACGGTTGTATCCTTAGCCGTTTTCGTTACCCTTATATCAATCACGCCATTTTCATTAAGGGTAGCTGCAAAAACATGATCCCCCGGCTCTTTGGCGACCGGAATACTTTCTCCCGTGATGGTTGCCTGATCTACTGTGGTATAGCCTTTTATCACCGTTCCGTCTACAGGGATATGTTCCCCCGGTTTAACAATCACCATATCACCGGGATTCAGCTCTTCAACGGGAACCAGTTCTTCCGTTCCATCGGAATTCCGGCGCAGGCCCTCGCTGGGCCTCAGTTCCAGGAGTGATTGGATAGCGTGGCGGCTTTTATCCAAGGCATAACTTTCGAGGGAGCCACTCAAAGAAAAAAGAAAAAGCAGTGTGGCGCCTTCAATCCACTGACCCAAAACAGCCGCGCCCAGCGCTGCAGATATCATCAAAAAATCGATATTCAGTTCAGCTTCCCGCAGGTGACGTACGGTTTCAATAACACCATAATAGCCCCCCGCCAGGTAGGAAACTACGTAAAACCAGATGGCTGTCTGGCCCGGCAACAGGACGGTAAATTCAGCTATGGCACCAAGCGCAAGTGTAAGGGCACATGCTGCTGTCAGCCACGATTGGGAAGAGCCGTTATGATGTGAATGCGCCATATATATAAATGAACTTGATTTCTAAATTCGGATCAACCGTTTAACAGTGCAGGATCATCCACTTTTGCGGTTACCGCATCTACAAGTGTCTTTGCCTCTTCCCGGGTGGGTGCCTCTGAGTAGATTCGAAGTACCGGTTCCGTGCCCGACTGACGCACAAGCAGCCAGGATCCGTTCTCAAGCAGATGTTTGACTCCATCTCTCATGTCCCATTCCACCACCTTTTTACCTGATATTTCCTTCAGCTGTTTATTCCTGCAATATTTTGCCATTGCGGTTTTCTTTCGTTCTTCGGTAAGAATATCATTCCGGTAGTATTGATGAGGCCCGAATTCATCAAAAAGCTCCTGTACCAGTTCACTGAGTTTTTTACCGGATTTTACCATCATCTCGGTAATCAAAAGCCCGATGTATATGCCATCTCGTTCAGGAAGGTGGCCCGTCACGGCAAGGCCGCCAGATTCCTCGCCACCAACAAGGATATTCCCATTCACAATTTTTTCAGCGATATATTTAAACCCGATCGGTGTAACTTCGATGGGCAGCCCGTAAGCAGCAGCCTGTTTGTCGAGCATATCGGTGGTGGAAATTGTTTTAACGATTGTGCCGTCTATTCCTTTTACCTTGTGCAGATACTTCACCAGCAGGCTCAGGATCTGGTGCGAGCTCACAAATTCCCCTTTTTCATTTACCATCCCTATACGGTCGGCATCTCCGTCATTGGCAAGACCGATTGAGCATTGATGTTTAACAACCGTCCCGGCCAGTTCACCAAGCTTCTCCTCAATCGGTTCCGGTGAAGTTCCTCCGAATAATGGATTTCTTTCAGCGTGAATCTCCACAACGGCATCCCCCAGCAATTCCATGATCAGTCCGATACCTGAACCGAACATGGGATCATGGGCAATAAGGATACCACTTTCCCGGATCGCTTCAAGGTCGATTCGTTCACGAATAATATTCAGGTATCCCTCAACAAAGTCCAATTCACGTATCACCCCTGCCTTTAAGTAGTGCTGATACGGCCTTACCGGGATCGGCAGGGAAACCCGTTTCAATTCTTTTTCCACTTCACGGATATGTTCAGGCATCGCTGAGCCGCCATACGGAGCCTTGATTTTGAAACCGTTATACTCGGGCGGATTATGGCTCGCGGTGATCACAATACCCACCGCGTCATAATGTTTGGCCGCCCAGCTTATGGCCGGAGTCGCTGAAATACGGGCTGACATACGAACCGGCAGTTCCATTTCGGCAAACACGGATGCCGCATGTTCAGCAAATTCACGGCTTAAAAATCGGGCATCATAACCCACTACAACCCCATTTTGTGAAATACCAGAGTTTTTAATCCACTTCGCTGTTGCCTGCGTTACCTTGTTCACATTTTCGAACGTATAATCTTCTGCGATGACTGCGCGCCAGCCATCGGTGCCGAATTTAATCTTGCTCATGATTTTTTTTCCTCTGCCGAAGTTCCTTATTTTCTATTCATTAAAAGTACGGCAACATAAGGATATAATCTATTTTGTCCCGAATGTCCCCGCCGGCTTTCTTTTCGTTTTGAATTACTCTGTCTCATAAAAATTTTGGAGCTCATGAAAAATCTTCTGAGAGTACTTTCAGCAGGAGCCGTTATCCTTTTATACCTGCCACTTTTACTTGCTGCACAGAATGCCGAACCCATGGCCGACCGGCTTACAGACAGGTTGAAAAGTGATGTTTTTAATGTAGGTATCTTACTGCAATCGAATGGTGTTTTTTCATTTCAGGATGATGATTTTAAAGGTGGAAGGCTGTTCGACACCGGTGCCACCCGGCTGGATGTAAGAGGGCGGGTTGACGGAAACTACCTCTACCGTTTCCAGGTCGATTTCCGCAGGCAGGTCAGCATTCTGGATGCCCAGATTGGCTACATTGCTTCTGAGAATTTCCGGATTATTGCAGGTGCCTATAAACCGTATACAAGCCGCGATCTGGATCCAAATCCCGGAAATACAGACTTTATGAATCGCGCGCGCCAGGTTCGCACCATGATGAATTCACGTGAAATTGGGGTTACATTTACAGGAACCCCGGGTCAATTTTTCTATGCATTCGGAATGTATAACGGAACAGGGTTATCACGATCAAATGACAACCGGTTTATGTACACGGCACGTCTAAACTACCGTGCAGAGCTTGAAAATGGCCATATGATTTTTGGATTTACAGGCGGCCTTAACCAGACCCGGAATGAATCTGTGGGAAACACAGGGCTCATATCTGAAGGCAACCGGTCACTTTACGGGCCATTTTTTGAGTTCGACAGTCCGGTTTTATTTGGCACGTTTGAATTTCTGCAAACACGTTTCAATGCGGCAAATTTTGGAGGTCGGGAAGAAACCATCAACGGGTTTTACGGAACCCTTGGGGCCAATACTTCCCAAAGAGATCAAATTCTTGTAAGATGGGATAAGCTGGATTTTGATGTACAGGACGATACATCCGACCTGTTCACCCTTGGGTGGAACCACCAGGCAACACGTCTCATCAGTTTTCAGGTAAACCTCTGGGCACAGTACGATGCCGATGAGGACCCGAAATATGGGGCAGGAGGCCGGTTCCAGTTTCAGTTCTAAAAAAAAGAGCCGGAATCAGCAAGTGACCCGGCTCATTATTAAGATCCTGATGATGGACATCGTCAGAATTCTTAACCCCAGGAGAATATATATAAACTTTATTAAATGAAAAAACTGTCGGGAGTAATAAAGCAGGCCCTTGCAGGTTGTATCTGGTTACAAAAGCTTGTAATTTTAAATTCTTTTCGATATTCAATATTCAATATTCAATATTCAATATTCAATATTCAATATTCAATATTCAATATTCAATATTCAATATTCAATATTCAATATTCGATATTTTAAAATGGGCCTGTAGCTCAGTCGGTCAGAGCAGTCGACTCATAATCGATTGGTCGGGGGTTCAAGTCCCTCCAGGCCCACTCCTTCGCTAAAGCTACGGAGTGCACGCACTCTTGTTCTTCGGTAAAGCTACGGAGTGCACGCACTCTTGTTCTTCGGTAAAGCTACGGAGTGCATGCACTCTTGTTCTTCGCTAAAGCGAAGTAGGACTTGTCCTACGTAGCTTTAGCGAAGTAGGAAGTTTATTTTTTTGATTTTGAGTGGTAATATTTTACACTTATATGTATTGTTTTACATTAACTTAAGAAAGAGAGATAAAGTAATGTTCTATGTGTATATCTTGAAGAGTGTGGGGGTAGACTGGCGATATGTTGGTTATTCGTCAGATTTAAAAGAGAGATTTAGACAGCATAATAATGGAAAGGTTAAGGCAACAAGGAATTACAGGCCTTTCGAATTGGCATGCTATATAGCTGTGATGGATAAAGAGACGGCACTGAAACTCGAAAGATATTTTAAGTCCGGGTCCGGGATTGCATGGATGAACAGGCATTTGCTGGCTGAACGTTAGATAACGGTTTTTGTCCCGATGTCATTGTAGCTTTCCTGATCCTCGAAGTCACTCCTTCGCTAAAGCTACGGAGTGCACGCACTCTTGTCCTTCGCTAAAGCTACGGAGTGCACGCACTCTTGTTCTTCGCTTAAGCGAAGTTGACCCAGGCCCACTTATAAAATTAACATGTAGTTAATATATAGTGACTTACATTGAAATTTTTTCAGTGTAGTAAAACTATCGTAAAACAAACTCTGCTTATTCTATCCTTAGCTCACAAAATCCCCAGCTAAAAATTGAGACCGCTCCGCTCTCTCCCCTGGTTACTATTAGAGAAAACCCAACAAAACCAACATTTACAGTTAATCCAATTGACTCAGAAAATTTGTGAGCCCCAGAAATTATGAGTCGATCTTTAAATGGCTATAATGTGTAAATAAGAGGTTATTTAATATAAATTGTTCATGATTTTGTTCATGACAGAATACTATTTTGGGAGATAATAGTTCCCAGAAGAGAAATATCAAATAGATTTAACACTCTCTGCCAAATGCACTATTTTTTGCAACTCGTTATTTAGTTTTTTACTTCCTGTAGTAATAAATGAGCTTTTCTTCCCTCTCTAACCACTATTTCAACTATTTCTTTGATATCCTTTTTTGATGTCCTAAAATTCACAATACAAGCTCGCAAACAATACTTTTTATTTACAATGGCATTTGACAAAAAAACTTCTCCACTTGTTTGTAATTTATTTACTATTTCTTCATTTAGTTTATTCAGATAGTCATCAATGTTTTCTAAGCCATTCTTATATGTAATTGGAATATATCTGAATGTGGTTATGCTTAAATTTTGAGTGACAGCTTCTAATTCTTGATGATTTTCAGCTAACTGAAATAACAATTCTGATAACCCAATATCTTCATTGATCAACTTTTCGTAACCACTTCTACCTGCTTGTTGTAATGATAGCCAGACTTTTAAAGCTCTGAATCCACGTGAGTTTTGCAGCCCATATTCGTAATAATTTTGAGCTTCATCATTTTGACCACTATTAAAATTGTAGTACTCGGGATGAGAACTGAATGTGTCATTTAAATGTTTTGGGTCCTTTACCAATATGCATCCTGCTTCAAGTGGGCTATAAAGCCATTTATGCGGATCCATCGCAATGGAATCGGCTTCTTTAATCCCATCAAACAAACTGTTATGCTCTGGGCAGACTGCCGCAGGTATCCCATAGGCACCATCAACATGAAACCATAAATTATATTTCA
>SKKO01000325.1 GCA_007123715.1 Balneolaceae bacterium
ATGAGATCAACTTCGCGGGATATATCTGGCCGGAATGTTGGAATGGTGCAGCTCAAGGTGTCCTCACCGTCCTCTTCAATACCAAACTCAAGCGATTTAAGTATTTTGATAACTTCACTGTTCGAAAGGGCAGTTCCAAGAAGGTGATTTATTCTCGATACTCTCAGTTTTACTGTAACAGGCTTCGTGACTACCGGGTGAACATCCGTAATTCCATCAAGGATGTTTCCTCCGGCAATCTTAGCCATCAATTCCGCTGCCCGATAAGCTGCACGAAGCTGCATGGCAGGATCAATCCCTCGCTCAAAACGGTAAGAACTGTCGGTTTGCAAAGCAAGCTGTTTCGATGTTTTCCGGATAGAAGCCGGATCGAAATATGCACTTTCAATCAAAACTTTTGTAGTTTTTTCGGTTACTTCACTGTTTTCACCTCCCATAATACCAGCAATTGCTACCGGGCCGTTACCGTCACATATAAATAGCGACCCTGCCGGCACTTTTCGCTCTAAACTGTCGAGTGTTACAAATAATTTATCTTCATCAAAACTTTTAACGATAATCTCTCTTCCACCCACAAGGTGATAATCAAATGCATGTAACGGCTGACCGGTTTCATGCAATACAAAATTGGTTATATCCACAATATTATTGACAGGCCTCAGGCCAATTGCTTTCAATTTAGTCTGAAGCCAGGCTGGAGATGGTTCTACCCGTATATTATCCACAATCAGGCCTACATAACGGTGGCATTTATCCGGATTACTGATAGAGATTTTTATATCATGTTCAGGTAACGGGTTTTTTGCTTCTTGTTCTTTATATGGATTCTTCAGTTCAGAGCCGGTAACGGCTGCAAGGTCTCTGGCTACACCTACATGGCACGTTGCATCAGGCCTGTTAGGGGTTATGGCAATTTCAAAAACTGAATCTTTTTCAATATTTAATACTTTTTTAAAGGGGGTGCCAGGCTCGTAATTTCCGTTTAGAACCATGATACCTGAATGATCTTCACTAAGTCCAAGTTCGGCTTCCGAGCAAATCATTCCACTGGATGATTCACCCCTGAGTTTTGTTTTTTTGATAGTGAGGTATTCCCCGTTTTTCATCGGAACCGGAAGGGTGGCACCTATGGTTGCTACCGGCACAAACTGGCCGGCCGCAACATTTTTTGCACCACAGACAATTTGAACCGTCTCATGTCCGGTATAAACTTCACATAGAGTGAGTTTATCGGCGTTAGGGTGTGAACGGACACTCAGAACCTCACCCACAATAAAACCATCAAAATCTGAACCAAGTTCAGCAATTTCCTCCACTTCAAGGCCGAGTAAAGTCAATTTTTCTGCAGCTTCAGCAGATGATAAATCTGTGTGAATGTATTCTTTAAGCCAGTTATATGAAATTTTCATTTTTTAAAAGTGTTTAACTTCCGTTCAACCGTATTGGCGTTCGAAATAAAATGTGGTATCGATGATTTGTTATGATGGAAATTGCTGCAGGAAACGGATGTCGTTATCATAGAGAAGACGGATATCATCTATCCCGTACCTCAGCATGGCGATTCTGTCAACACCCATACCAAATGCAAAACCGGTATATTTTTCTGGGTCAATATTCACAGCTTCAAAAACGTTGGGATCAACCATTCCAGCACCGAGAATTTCGAGCCATTGTCCCCCGGCTTCATTTTCCCACCAGATATCCATTTCAATACTTGGTTCGGTAAACGGGAAAAATGAGGGACGTACTCTGTATTTGACATTGCTGCCGTACATAAGCCTGGCAAACATTACCAGGGTCTCAATCAATTCGCCCATGGTGACACGCTGGTCAACATACAGGCCTTCTACCTGGTTAAACTGGAAATATGATTTTGCTGTAACGGCCTCGTTTCTGTAAACCCTGCCCGGCATAATAGAACGGACGGGGGGCTGTTTCTCTTTCATGAGCCGGATTTGTACCGGAGAAGTATGAGTTCTTAAAACCAGATCCTGTGAATATGGTTCATCCGATTTTCTAACGAAAAATGTATCCTGCATATCGCGCGCAGGGTGATCAGCCGGAAAATTAAGTGCGGTAAAATTGTGAAAGTCATCTTCAAGTTCAGGGCCGTCTGCAATATTAAAGCCAAGCCTGAAAAAGATCTGTTTAATTTCATCAAGAGCTTGCGTTAACGGGTGGAATGAACCGGTATAAGTAGGTTCAACAGGAAGAGAGATATCATCTGAAGCCCCGAAATATTTAACTTTTGTTGAGATAAGTTCAGCCTTAGCGGTATCAAAAACTGACTGGGCAAGAATTTTCACTTCGTTCATGGCCTTGCCAACGCTTGCTTTCTCCTCTTTTGGTACTTGACCCATCAGCCCGAACATGGACTGTATACTTCCATTTCTTGATAAAAATTGCAGCCGGAATGCTTCGAGGCTGTCTTCATTGGTTATGTTGAATGATTCAATATCAGTTTTAATCTGGTTGATTTTGTCAATCATAAATATGCCGGAATCCTGTACTCTGTTTATATTTAAACTGCAATGTAAAAGTTTTTGAGTGTATTGACTTGAAAAAAGTCCCGATTTTTGCCGTGAATCTATTTCTGAACAGTAAAAATGGCAAAAAAAAACCGGCAAACCATAAAAATGATTTGCCGGTTATATGAAACTCAGTGAGTTAATTTACGGCTTCATTAACAATTGCTGAAAATGTTTCGGGGTCGCGTACGGCAAGATCCGCAAGCATTTTCCGGTTTATTTCAATGTTATTCTCTTTGAGACCGTGGATAAGTTTGGCGTAGGTGGTTCCGTTTATTCGGGCAGCAGCATTAATACGGGTAATCCACAGCCTGCGGAATAGTCTTTTTCTGACTTTCCGGTCGCGATATTGGTACTGAAGACCTTTTTCTACCGCATTTTTGGCGATGGTATAAACGTTTTTGCGTTTGCCCCAATAGCCTTTCGCCTGATTTAAAATTTTTCGGCGACGGCGACGGGAAGCCACCAGATTTCTTGAACGTGGCATTTTCTAACGTTTAGAGGTTAATAAATAATCAGCCGTAAGGCAGAAGCGCTTTTACAGACTTTTCATCAGCTACATGAACCAATGTGTCCTTACCAAGCTTTCTTTTCCTCTTGCTGGATTTTTTTGTTAAAATGTGGCTTTTATAGGCCTTTTTACGTTTAATTTTACCGCTTCCGGTAAATTTAAAACGCTTCTTGGCGCCACTGTTACTTTTCATTTTAGGCATAATACGCTCTATTTTCTGAAATTTTTAAAGACTGGAAATATAACAACTATTCAGTTTGTTTAAAAGCAGAAGATTATCCTTTTGAAGGTGACAGTATCATGATCATTCTGCGGCCTTCCATGGTGGGTTTAGACTCAATTTTACTCACATCATCCAGGGATTCAGCAAAATTTTTAAGAAGTACTTCACCCTGTTCAGTATACAGCATATCACGGCCTCTGAATTGAACAGTAGCTTTCACCTTATCACCATCCTGGAGAAATCCACGTGCATGACGGGTTTTAAATTCGAGGTCGTGATCATCCGTTGTTGGGCGGAAGCGTAACTCTTTAACCTGTATAGTATGTTGCTTCTTCTTGGCTTCTTTCTCTTTCTTTTTCTTTTCGTACATGAATTTCCCGAAGTCAATCACTTTGCAAACCGGCGGATTGGCGTTTGGGGCAACTTCTACGAGATCCTTATTGAAAGATTCTGCAATCTCTAATGCCCGTTCAATTGAAACAATCTCGTGTTCCTCATCGGGTTTGATAAGTCTTACTGTATCTGCACGGATTTCATCATTTACATTTGGGCGATCGTCGTTTCGTTGGCGTCTTATTGGTGTTCGTCTTTTTGCGATAAGTTACCTCGTTGTTTGATTAATATTTAGTTATTGAGTTTGTTGTGTAGTTAAAAATGAATTTGCAGAATATTAACAAAATCACTCATAATACAATTTAAAGTTAGAAAATTATTTTTAATAATGAGTAAAAATCAGCTTATATCCCAATAGAATTTATCTCAATCTTTCCTCGCAGAGGGGGGAAGATCACGGGTTATCGTTTCTTTTGTCATTTTATCCATAAATTCCGCAAATGGAAACGTGCCGATATCTCCTGATTTATGCCTTCTCACAGATACGGTATTCTGTTCTCTTTCGCGTTCTCCCACAATCAGCATGTAGGGAATTTTACTTGTTTCCGCATCCCTGATTTTGGCGTCGATTTTTTCAGAACGTGTATCTGTTTCCGCCCGCAGGCCGGCAGACTTAAGTTTGACGGTGCATTTTTCAGCATATGTATTAAAATCATCCGATATCGGGAGTACTTTTGCCTGGACCGGAGCGAGCCAAAGAGGAAAATCACCGGCAAAGTGTTCAATCAGAATACTGACAAACCGTTCCATGGATCCAAATGGCGCCCTGTGAATGATTACCGGCCGGTGCTTGTCATTATCTGATCCGATATAGGTAAGGTCAAAACGCTCGGGCATCACATAATCGACCTGAACGGTTCCAAGCTGCCATTTTCGGCCTATGGCATCCCGAATAATAAAATCAATTTTTGGTCCGTAAAAACTTGCCTCGCCCTCCACTATTTTGTACTCCAGGCCCATATCGTCTGCCACTTCTTTTATTTCCTTCTGTGCGCGCTCCCAGTATTCCATGTCACCGCCATATTTTTCATCATTTTCATCGCGGTAAGAGAGGCGTATATCAACGGGCATTCCAAACGTACTGAAGACAAATTGAGTCAGTTCAATCACGTTTTTAATTTCACCTTTAAGCTGGTCGTGTGTACAATATATGTGAGCATCATCCTGGGTAAAACCCCTTACGCGCGATAAACCATTCAGTTCACCGGATTGTTCGTACCGATAGACCGTTCCGAACTCAGCAAGGCGAACCGGAAGATCGCGGTAGCTGCGAAGTTCATTGGAATAAATCCTGTGATGATGAGGACAATTCATTGGCTTGAGCATGTATTCATCGTCATCCACTTCCATCGGATTGTACTGAGAATCTTTATAGTACGGGTAATGGCCCGAAGTTTTATAGAGATTGAGATTAGCTATATGCGGGGTGATTACTTCCTGGTAACCGCGCTGTTTTTGTTCTTCCCGAAGAAATTGCTCAAGTGTTCTGCGAAGAAGTGTACCATTGGGAAGCCATAATGGAAGGCCGGGGCCCACCATACTGTCAATCATATATATGCCAAGTTCCTTTCCAAGCTTTTTGTGATCCCGTTTCTGTGCCTCTTCAACCTGAAGCAGGTATTCATCCAGTAATTTCTGCTTAGGAAATGAGATGCCATAAATACGGGTAAGCTGCTTGCTGTTCACATCTCCCCGCCAGTAGGCACCGGCAAGTTTGGTGAGTTTCACCGCTTTTATAGGGGATGTGTCAGGAAGATGAGGCCCGCGGCATAAATCAGTAAAATTTCCCTGCTGATAAAAAGTAATGGTGCCTTCCTCAAGGCCGCTTATCAGATCAGTTTTATATTCGTTGCCTATTTCATGGTAGTGGGAGAGGGCATCCTTTTTTGTGACTTCCTTTTTTTGGAACGTGGATTTTTGCCGGGCAAGTTCAATTATTTTTTTCTCAACCTTCTCAAGCTGAGCCTGGCCAAATGATTCATTTCCGAAATCTATATCGTAATAAAAACCGTTTTCAATGGGTGGGCCGATTCCGAATTTGGCATCCGGATATAATTCCTGAACCGCTTCAGCCATAAGGTGTGCAGATGAGTGCCAGAATGTATACTGGCCATCTTCTGATTCCCATGTATTTATGGAGATTTTTCCATCCTCATCAACAGGCTGGTCCAAATCCATGATGGTACCATTAATGGTAACACTAAGCGCATTGCGCGCGAGGCCTTGTGAAATAGTCTCTGCAACTTCTTTACCGGTTATATTTTTCGGAAACTGCCTGGATGTACCGTCAGGAAAGGTAAGCGTAATAAATTCTTCCGACATTCAGATTTGTGTAATGAAATTTTGTGTGATTAATTCTGAACCCTAAAAATACTAAATCCCCTTCAACCTTTAAAAGATTAAAATTTGAACTGTTTGAAGCCATAATAGCAGGCAGTCTGGTTACAATACTCCATTAACTTGGCCTGTACTATATATATTCCTTTCCATTATATAAAACAGAACAGAACAGAACAGAAAATATTCAGAATTTATAATCGAAGTATGATTTGTTTCTGATCCGAAAATTGGATGGCTGAAAAAAAATATTTTTTTTTTAATATTTTTTTTGACTATCAGTAGTCATTTATTTATTTACATAAGGTTTTTCTAATAAAACAATCAAATAACCTTAACCAATAAGCTTATCCATGAGAAAATTACTACTAATATTGCCATTGGCGATGTTTTTATTCGTGTCTTGTGATAACCAGACACCTATTGTGGGTCATGATCAGAACAATGATGGCCTTACCGTAAGCACGCAGGAAATAACCAGCGATGCGAAGCACGGAAATATTCCGGGCAGATTTATTGTTACTCTGAAACCCGGCAATAATCCCTCATCTGTAGCTGCTGAATTTGGGGTACAGCCGGATTTTGAGTACAGAACCGTTATTACAGGTTTTGCAGGTGAAATATCAGAAGCTGCAAGAAGTGGTTTAATGCGTGATAACCGGGTAGCCCGAATTGAGCAGGATGGTGTTGTCACAACTGCAAGCACCACGCAAAATAACGCTACATGGGGCCTTGACAGAATTGATCAGCGAGCACTGCCGCTTGATGGTAACTACATATACACGGCTCAAGGCACCGGTGTAACCGCGTATATTATTGACACAGGTATCCGGTATACTCACAACGAGTTCCAGGGACGTGCACCTGCTGGTATTTATTTTGACGCATTCGGTGGTGATGGTAATGATTGTAACGGACACGGCACACACGTTGCCGGAACCGTTGGTGGCGCTGTTTATGGTGTGGCCAAAGATGTTAATCTTGTTGCCGTAAGAGTACTTGACTGTAATGGTTCCGGAACGTTCAGCGGAGTGATTGCCGGTATGGATTGGGTTGCCGCAAATGCTTCAGGCCCTTCAGTGGCAAACATGTCACTTGGTGG
>SKKO01000182.1 GCA_007123715.1 Balneolaceae bacterium
GCTGTAAAAGCTGTTAATCAGGGTGGAATGATGGAAGTAGTTACACATCCGGATTATGAAGAAAACGGATGGATTTATCTTACATATTCTAAGGAAAATGAGGAAGGCGACACCGCTGTAGCTGTTGTAAGAGGCAGGCTTGATGGAACCGATTTTGCAGATCAGGAAGAGATTTTTGTGCAAAACCGTTACTCTTCACCCGGCCGTCATTATGGTTCTAAGATTGTATGGGACAATGAAGGCTACATGTATGTAAGTATCGGTGACCGTGGTGGAGATCCGCCGCGTGCTCAGGATTTGAGTGATCATGCCGGTACCCTTCTCAGGATGTACAGCGATGGAAGTGTGCCATCCGATAATCCTTTTGTGAACAATCCTGATGCTGCACCTGAAATTTTCTCTTATGGCCATCGCAATATCCAGGGGGTTATCATCAATCTTGAGAATAACGAAATATGGGCAACTGAACATGGTCCGCGCGGCGGAGATGAATTGAACTTTGTGGAGGCGGGTAACAATTACGGTTGGCCAAATGCAAGTTACGGAAGAAACTATGGAAATGAGCAGGAGTTTCACGATCATACCGTAGCACGGGAAATTGAAGGAATGGTAGAACCGGTCTATGAATTACTTCCAACCCACGCACCATCCGGGCTTGCACTTGTAACTTCAGACAATTTTCCGCGATGGAAAGGTAGCCTGATGGCCGGAGGCCTTCGGCCCGAAAGAATTCGAAGATTGGTAATCGAAGACTATACCGTAATTCATGAAGAAGAGTTGCTTACATTCGAATATGGTCGTATTCGTGATGTGCGGGAAGGCCCGGATGGCAACCTATACTTTGTTACGGATGAAGAATCAGGCGGGCTTTATGTTATTGAGCCTAATTAGAGAATTGAAGAACGTTTAAAGTTATAATCCCGGTATTTTGTAATTAATGCCGGGATTTTTTATTCAGAATCTTTCTTCATTTCCTTGTAGGCATACCCCAGTAGAACATTCATTTCCACATACTCCAGCGCGTTTTCATTAGTAGCCTCCAGTACAACAGGCGGTGCATATCCCGCTTCGTGAGCTTCTTTCCAACGTAATACGCAGATACACCAGCGATCGCCGGGATGCAGGCCCGGAAAATGATATTGCGGAATGGGTGTGACCAAATCATTTCCGCGCGAGCGTGAAAACATCAAAAAGTCACTTGTCATAACCGCACAAAGCGTATGCTTCCCGTAATCATCAGGCCCGGAATCACAGCAGCCATTCCTGAAAAAACCGGTCATTGGATTCATGCTGCAAGATTTCAGCCTCTGTCCGAAAACATTCTTTGATGATTTATTCATCTTCATTAATAAAGTCAAGGTGGGGGTTATTCATATTTAAACGACGGTAGAAACACGATTTTCGATAGGTATCATCAGCACCTTTTGTGTGGCATACTCCTCCGGCGGTAAGAGTTACCTTGTAAAGTAATGCGTCCTGGTCGCAATCCACAAGAATTTCCTCAAGGTTCATGCGATTGCCGGACGTCATACCTTTGATCCATAATTCATTACGGCTGGTACTCCAGAATGCGGCTTCCTTATTTTTGAGGCTGAATGCTAATGCCTCACGGTTCGCATAAGCAATCATCAAAACGGTTCCGGTTGAATATTCCTGTACCACAACCGGAAGAATACCACCGCGTTTTTCAAATTGAAGGTTGATTTCGGCCCCTTCTTCCAATGTGTTAACGTGAGTGTTCATATATTTTGTGACTCTTTTCGTTGCAAAATACAGCATTTTAAAGAGTTATGAAATCACTATCAGCTCAGGAGAGCTTCTCTTTTACAAGGCTGAACAAGCGGATCATGTCTGTAGCAATAATAGCACAGGTTCGGTCATATGCTAAATCTTCCTCTTCTGTACCATCGGCATATTTCGGATCAGTGTAAGTGAGTGGAATTCTGATAGCAGCTCCGGGAATATATGGGCAATTTTGATCGGCATGATCACAAGTCATAACTGCGGCAAACCGTTCAGATGAATTGGCAGGATCATCATACACTTTAGACCATAGGCTGAGATTTAGGTCAAGCTCAGTATCATTGATTATATAATGAGGATTATCGCTGCCCGTTGATTCAGAAGACAGACCGGCTCGTTTCAGAGCTTTAATGGTCCGTTCATTACAGGCTGTAACTTCGGTGCCGCCAGAATAAGATTCTGCAACATCGATCCCGAGCCATTTTTGCACCACATGGCACCAAACCTGTGCAAACTGACTCCGCCTGGAGTTATGGGTGCAAATAAAATTCAGATGAACTTTCTCACCTTTTTTCGTTTCTGTTAAAATCCATTTAGAAAGTAACTGGATATATTCCTGATGCCTGTCTGTTGGGTCTTTATCGAGATTATCTTTGATGGATTTAAGCCAGCCTGATACCATAAACGAATTCTTAGATTTTTTATAAAGGTAGTAAGTTGAAGATTATCAAACCATGAATATTGACAATTGAATAATGTATATTACACGTTATCGTCAGCAGGGTTTGTCATATTGTTTTCGCTCGCCCGTACCTGGCTGAACAGCCATGCTCTTGCAATTGTCCAGTCCCTCTTTACTGTTGCGGGAGAGATGCCCAAAATTTCCGCGGTTTCTTCAATGTTGTATCCAGCAAAATACCTGCATTCCACTACTTTCCCCTGCCGCTCATTCATCTGTTCAAGGCGCTGAAGTGCTTCATCCAGAGCCACAAGTTCTTCTGCTTTTTCCTCTGAGAGATAAATGCCCTCTTCAAAATCCTGTACGATGGCGTTTCCGCCACGTTTTTGCCTGCTTTTCATTTTGGCATAGTTTACAAGGATTTGCCTCATCGCATGGGCCGCGATTCCAAAGAAATGGCGGCGGCCATCCCAGGCTCCATCAGGCGGGTGCTTGATGAGCTTTATATAAGCTTCATGAACAAGGGCTGTGGTATTCAGGGTATGATCTGATCTTTCCCTGCGCAATTCCCGGTGTGCCATCAATTTCAACTCGTCATAAACCAGCGGCAACACCTTGTTAAAAGATTCCGAGTTTAGGTCAACAGAATTTAATAGTAAAGTTAATTTACTCTTTTTATAAGACATGGTATTCAGGATTTAGCCACAAAAAAACGATAGTTGGTGATGCAGTTGATTGAATATAAAAAAACGTAATTAATTGTCATTTTCAATTTATAAGTGCCGATGCACTGTAAAGAAGTCATTCAATTTTTTTTTTTGTTTAAGCCCAACTGCATTTCATCATATTTCTGATACCGGTAAATAATCAATCTCATTGTAAGTGAGCTGGTTCATCAACTTTTGTTGCATGTAAAAAACAAAAGCAAAAATCACCTGTGAATCTAATTAAAAATCCGAATCACTCTCAAAAATGAAACTCACTAAAAAAATTTCTTTGATTCTGTTTTTATCTATTGGAATTCCCGGTACGCTCCATGCACAGTCAGCTGCCGGAATCGGGATCAAATTTGGCCTGAACTATGCTAATTTAGCGGGTGGACCATACGAACTAAGTTCAAGAACAGGAATATATGCAGGAGGTTCGTTTGAATTCAATCCGGAAAGCTTACCCATTGGTATCGAGTCAGGAATCTATTACTCACAAAAAGGAGCGGAAGGGCAGTATAAAGAAACGATAATCAAGGGGGCATATGAAGGGAATGCGGGTACTTTTAAGCTAGACTATTTGGAGGTGCCCATACTAGCAAAATACAGATTTAATGCAAATGATGGTTTAAAGCCGTACCTCATTGCAGGGCCCTATGCGGAGTTTAACCTTAACTCGGAAGTGAAGGCAATTAAGAATGTGGCCTATATCGAGGATATTTCTGCTGAAATTCGTTCAATAGGGTATGGACTGATTTTTGGTGGCGGAACCGATTTTGAAATCAATGAGAGAACATTCAGCCTGCAAGTTAGGTATGGGCTTGGCCTGAACCCGGTATATGAAGGCCGCTCTGATGAAGGAGAAAAACACAGGGTATTTACCATAGCTGCCGGGTTTGTTTTTTAGAAAATCTACTCGGGGGGATATCAATTTCAAGCAGTCAAACAAAATCTATGAAAAACATACTGATTCTTTTTTGCCTGGCATCAATTGTTTTAAACGTCAGTGCCTTACATGCTCAGAATAACATGATATTCGGTATTAAGGCCGGGCTGAATATATCCACATTCGGAGGGTCTGAACTGGAATCAGAGTCAAGGGTTGGTTTTATGGGCGGTATTTCAATAGACGCAGAACTTGAAATGCTTCCATTCCTGGTAGAATCTGGAATCTTCTATTCACAAAAAGGCCCGAAAGGAGAATATGGTTCGGGACTGCTTCCCGGAGGAAATTTTGGAAACGCGGGCAATTTCAAACTTGAATATTTGGAGGTGCCGGTTATGGCAAAGTACAACATCGATGTGGAAGGGAAGCTACAGCCGAACCTGTTGCTTGGACCGTACGTTGGTTTTAACGTTGGAAGTAAAGTGGAAGAAGGGAATTCAGGAGGGCAAATAGGTGGACTGTAACCTTATATCATTAATATTTCCGAAAAACTCAACACGGTGGAAGCAGGCCTGGTAATAGGAGCCGGTTCCGCGATAAGATTAAATAATCTCAATCTAAATATTCAGGCAAAATACAGTATTGGTCTCACTCCGGTTTTCAAAGACGAAGCAGACAACGGAGAAAAAAGCAGGGTGTTTACACTTTCCGCAGGTGTCACCTTTTAACTATCAACCCAAAATTTAATAATCAGAATTTTATATGAAAGCAATATCAAAAATAAGCATGCTTCTTTTTGCATCAGTTTTTTTATTTACAGATTCGAATGCTCAGATCAGCGCAGGTGCAGGTATTATTTATGGTTTCGAAATAGAACGAATTGGAATCCGGGCTGATGGGGTATATACTATAAATGATGACTGGAGGGCGGCGGCTGATTTTGGATATTATTTTCCGGAGTCGGAGTTTGGATTTAAAATTTCTTGGTGGGAATTAAATGTAAATGCGCACTATATTTTTCTGGATAACGATGAATTCAGTGTCTACGGCCTTGCAGGACTCAATTATTTAAATTTTAATTTTTCTGAGGATGACAATTCACAGGGATTGCTGCCAGGAAACAGTGGCGATTTTTTTTCGCAAACGGCTGGAAAGGAAACGGATGACAGTTTTGTCCTTGATCATACGGACCGGCAGATGCATGTACCAACTGACTCATTCTTAACATTTTCCACTTTCGAATACAGTGGCTCTGAAACTGGATTAAATGTTGGGGTTGGAGGAGAATTTAAACTAAGTTTTGGATCTGCGTTTGCCGAAATAAAATATGCCGGTATAGGTGGCAATGCTGACCAGCTTGCATTTGGGGCTGGTGTACGTTACCATTTTTGAATTCTGCAATCTATGTATTCCTGCGGATATTTAAAATCCAGCCTTATGACGTGGCTAATTAGCCTGCTTTTTCTAACATCAGGCTGTAATACCACACCCTACAATCCGATACCTGATTTTGAAAATCTGTCAGCGGGTGAACTCGATTTACTCATTGAAACAGGCTTGAAGGCGTGGAGAACAAAAGGGCTGCTTGATGGGGGAGCTACATGTGCTCATTGCCATGCACCTGACGGATTTGATCTGGCTTATATTGATTTTACTGATTTTCACATCAGGAGGAGAGGGGCTATGCATGTCGGGAAAGAGATTGGTGAACTGAATGCAAGCCAGCTCGAGGATATTATCAATATGACTCATGCCATTCGGGTAAAGTATGGCATCACTCCACGGAATTCATCGGATTTTTATCCGTTTCAGCACGAAAGTAGGATAACAGATATTCCGCTTACTGAACAAAGGGAGTTGGCCTTTGTCTCTGAGATGCAGAAGAAAGGTTTCAGGTTTACCGAAAAACCAGTTCTGGATATAGAAGAAGCCATGCTGCAGAAATCGGAATTGAGCGAAACAGATCTTTGGAGTATTCCATTTGGAATTGAGCTTATGAGATGGAGTGAAGACCCTTATTACGGTAAGGGATCGCAGGGGCTTTTGGATTGGCTTCCAATTCTCCCGGTAATACCTGCAGAGTATAGTCCAGCAATATTTTTTGCATTGCACGATGAATACCTGCAATGGCCAACAGATAAAAATCTGGAAAAGTTATTGGAATATATAAGTGAGGTAACGGCTGGTTTGGAGCCGGATGATGGGAATCAATTTATGTATCAAAAATACCGTGCTATGTTAATTGCACAACACTGGTATAGGAAGAGCATTTTAAATCACTCTGCGCCAAGTTTAAAATTTTGGCCTAAGAAAATAGTACAATCAAACGAGTCTGGGTTTTCGGATGATGATCATAGAAATCCCTTTTGGGCAATGGGTGAAATTGCATCCAAAGGAGAATTATACCTACCGGAATCCGCACTTGTTCGGTACACCCGTTTTCACAGTCTTTCCGAACAGATTGATCAAATGTCACTTCCCTGGTTATGGCTTGGATGGCTTTTAGATCCCGGTTTTGAAAACACACCCTGTGAATTGGAGTGTGCAAAATTATTATCGGCTGATTTATTGAAAACCAGTAAAAAAGGCGGGCCATATTTCATCCATCAGGCTTTTTTTGTAATAAAGTTGATCGAACGGTTTGGCCTCAAATCCATAGATATTGCGGGTATTTTACCTGTGGATTTTCCGTCCGATCCCTACTACAGGCAAGTCTACATAAAATGGATTGAAAATGGGCTGAGAATGGGGCTCTTTATAGAATTAGATGAGGGTGCTGTAAGGCATCAGTCTACGGATAACCTTGCAGACTATACAAAATATCTCGAAGCGGTTGAACAATTCTTTTTAAAAGCCGGTAGTGAATATCTCGATGAAAATCTTCAGTTAATTGAAGACATCAGAGAAAAAATTTCTAAAAATTAAAATGAGCTTATAAAGCGAATAATAATGCATGACTGTAATGAGTCATCTTTTGATTTTAACCACTTATAAAAAAAATGAAATTGGTCTTGATGATGATTTTTGTA
>SKKO01000370.1 GCA_007123715.1 Balneolaceae bacterium
CTATAAAATCGGTCATCCGCGATGCGGATTGGTTCAGCGGTTGACCGGTACAAGACCTTCATATCCAAGTCATGCGGTGCACAAAACAGGAACATAAGAAGTTTTGCCACAAATCTTGTAATTCCGATTTTCGATTTTCGATCCTAAATACTTCGCATATCTGCAACCGGATATCGCAAATTGCATATCATTAACATTATATAAAAACTGAGCAGAGGTCTTACCTTCATTCCGTCATCTTCTCACACAATGACCAAATCTTATCCTGCACTTCTCTGTTGTATGCATAAACCGGGCATCGTGATGCTGTGGCAAGCTGGATCATCTGTTCTTTTGCACCGGGATTCTCTTCTGCTTTTTCCATGATCTCCTGCTTGTGGTTAATCAGTTCTCCCGTAATACCTTTAAATGCATCATCAGTACATATTACATAATAATGATTGGCCATAAATTCGGGGGGGCGGAAAAAGAGGTTTTGTATTCTTGCCACGATTCGGTAGCCCGGGGTCAGTTTTGCTACCGATTCTTTCGACATGGTTGCCCCGTTGATCTGAAGCATGTTTACCGCGATACCTTTATCACTGAATGAATCTGCCATTTTTTTGGTGATCATCAGCAGAGCCATTTTTGAATCACGGTAATAGTCGTATACACGGTACTTCGGGTCATTGGGATTTTCACCACGCAGATTGCTGAGGTTGATTTCCAGTTTCGGATTAAAAAAGTGTTTGATGATGTTGCTTCCTGCCATCAGGATGCGAGCATCATCCGATTGTTTCAACATATCCAACAGTTCCATAGTGAGGAGATAAGGCCCGGCTACGTTTGTGGCAAAAGTGAGTTCAATTCCGTTTTCACTCAGCCGGTATGATGATCCGTGTTCAAAATAGCCGGCGTTATGGATCAGAACATCCAGAATGTTGTACTTTTCACGGAATGTTTTGCTGAATTTCCGGATGGAATCGAACGAAGCCATATCCAGCTGCATCAATTCAACCTGATCGTTCTTCGATGTAGCCTTTACCTCATCCCAGGCCTGCCGGCTGCGTTCAGGGCTCCGGCAAGCCATAACAAGAATATGCCCTTCTTTTGCAAATCGGTGTGCCGTAGCTTTCCCGATACCTGAATTCGCCCCTGTAATGATGACAGTTCGTTGTTTCATTTTAAAATATCAGATTCTTTTCCGGATTATTCACCAAGAAGTTTCCTGTAAAGAACACTTTATGGAATCATACCGATTTCACCATTCCAAATCTGGAGAACAGATCCGCGAGCAATACATACATTCCGGGCAAAATGATCAGGGTAAGAAATGTGCCTATCAGTATTCCTCCAATCACTGTTACAGCCAATGGCTGCAGAATTTCGTAGCCCTCACCCAAACCAATAGCCAGTGGCAACATTCCGAAAACGGTTGTAAGTGTAGTCATCAGGATTGGGCGAAAACGTACTTTTCCTGCTTCAGAGATAGCATCGACAATCGTTTGTTCTTCGTTCAACTTGTAATTTTCGGCAAATTCAACTAAAAGGATTGCGTTATTCACAACAATGCCCGTCAGAAAAACCACACCCAGCAAGACCGAAGCACTCAGGGGCAATCCGGTAATCCAAAGTGCTGCAGCAACGCCAATCAAGGCAAAGGGCAAGGATAAGATGATTACAATCGGGCTGAAAAGTTTTTCATATTGAACGGCCATTACTACAAATACAAAGAAAATGGCGAGTAATATAGCAAGCTGTAGAGAGCGGGTTGATTCCTCTATTGCCTCCTGCTCACCTGCAAATACTATACTGTACCCGTCAGGCAATTCAAAATCCTGCATGGCCTCTCTGATGAGGCTTCCAACTTCACCCACTGTTGCATCATTCAGGTTTACGGTGGTATTTACCCAGACCACACGTATCTGGTTATACCTTTCAATGTGCGCCGGTCCTGAGGTTTCTTCGAAAGACACAAGGCTGCCAAGTGGTACTGACTGTCCCGAAAGATTCGTGACCGGAATCTGACGTATACCTTCAATTGTTCCTGTTACATCCCTTGAGTACCGAACCCGCACATTATACTCAAAGCCTCCCTCAATATACCGGGTAGGAACAATTCCATCTACAGCACGCAGAAGGAAATTCGCAATTCCATCTGAATTCATTTGCACCTGTGATGCCCTGTTTTCATCAACCTTGATCAGCATTTGGGGTACACGTTCATCACGGCCAATCTGGATACTTCCGACACCCTGCAATCCTTCCAATCTGCGCAGAGCCATACGAGCAAGCCCGTCAAGTTCATCAAGATCTTGTCCCACAATACCTACAGCGATATCGGCATCTGCAAGGCTTGTCTGCAAGCCTTCAATCCTTGGCCCACGAACCCGTCGCTGTACAAAGGGCAAACCCAGATCTGATATTTTCCTGTTAAATTCGTTTACCCAATGTTCTGCATCATAACCACGCCGGTCGGCATGGGAAACAAGCTGAACAACGCCGTCAATCATTCCACCTCGTACTGAAATCTGCCCGCCCCTGAAATACCCGCCAGCAGTCATATAATGGGTATCTACATATGGCATCTCTTCAATGGCATCCTGTATCATGCCGGCCACTTCGTTGGTTGGTTCGATGGAAGTTCCGGATGGAAGCGTAAACCTGAACGTGATGCGCCCGTCATCAACTGCCGGGAGAAATTCGGTACCCAGCCCGCGAATTAGCCAGATACTTCCGGCCAGCAGAACTACAGCTGAAACGATCAGGATCCATTTCCATCGAAGTGTTTTTATGAGCATTCCGTGGTATCTGTCTCTTACCCAGTCGAAACCCGAATTAAATGTTCTGATGACGATAGTTCCAGACAGCCCCTTTTTTTCAGGACGGCTTTTAAACATTGCCATCAATGCAGGAACCAGTGTAATTGCGGCTAAAAGGGATGCAATCAGGGCAAATGCGATGGTAAAAATGAGTTCCCGAAACAGTAACGCAGCAAGCCCCGTAATAAGCAGAAAGGGTAATACTGCGGCAAGGTTGGTCATGGTACCGGCTACAACCGCTGAAAGCACTTCTTTCGAACCATCATTCGCAGCAGTAAATGGGTCTTTACCCAACTCCTGCTGATGCCTGTAGATATTTTCAATCATCACAATGGCATTATCGATCAGTAATCCAACACCAAGTGCAAGCCCACCAAGGCTCATGATATTAAGAGTAAGCCCGCCCATATTCATCAAGACAAATGTGGCGATAATGGCCACTGGTATCATCAGGGCAATAATCAATGAGCGGAGTATGCTGCCAAGAAATAGCAAGATCACAATCATCGCAAGCAAGCCGCCCAATATGGCAGCCAGGGTAACCGATTCAATGGAAGTGGTAATAAAAAACGATTCATCCCGTATCACTTCAATGTCGTAGTCGGGAGTGATATATCCGGATTCCCTGAGTTCCAGAAGCCTGTTTTGGATATTTTCGATTACCGCAACTGTGTTGGACTGCGGTTGTTTCATAATGGATACCTGTACTGACTCTTCTCTATCCAGGTACGCAAACAGCCGCTGTTCACGGTGACTGTCTGTAACAGTGGCAATATCCGAAAGTCTGATGGTTCTGTTTGTTTGTGGAATTGGAATCAGCGTAGCGGCAACATCATTTTCAGAACGGTAACGGGTCTCGGTCCGGGCAAGAATATCATATTCGTAAGATGTAATATTCCCCACTGGCTGGTCAATATTTCGTCCGGCAAGATGAGCTGCAACCAGATCAATTGTTAGCTGATAGGAAAGAAGTCGTTCCGGATCTGCAACAACATCTATTTCCCGCACTTTCCCGCCACCAAGGTCGATGGTGCCCACTCCGGGGATGGATGACAGTTGTGGTAGCAGCCGTTGATCTACCCATTCCCTCACCTCAATAGGAGAACGAACCTGTGAAGATATCGCCAGTTCAAATACCGGGTTTTGGGAGGGATCCATTTTCATGATACGAGGCGGATCGATTCCGGCAGGCAGTTCTGTTCGCGCGCGTTCAAGCTGGCGGCTCGCATCCTGAAGGGCTATATCGATATCCGTATCGAAATCGAAATACATTTCAATATAACTGCGGCCTTCGGATGCACGGCCGTGGATTTCGGCCAGATTTTCTGTGGCAGATAGATTCCGTTCCAGTGGCCTTGTAACCTGCTCCTCAATCACCTCCGGAGTAACGCCCGGAAAGTTTACCACCACACGAATGTGGGGGTAATCGATTTGAGGCAGCAGGTCTACTGCAAGCCGCCCTGAAAAAAGAATCCCCAGAACCATTATAACAGAGGTTATGGCGATGGTACTAACCGGACGGCGAATGGACCATGCTGATATACCCCTTGAATGCTGAGCCGGTGTGAGAGATGAATCTTTTCCTGCTGCTTCCATAGTCTCCATCAATTTCTGAATCCGTGGCGCCTGAAAGTACCCACTACCCTTACCGAAGAGCCATCATAGAGCGCATCAAGATTCGCAGCAGCTACTTTTGTTCCTGCTTCGATTCCCTCCGGAATTTCAGCATATCCGTCCCGTTGAACACCAATTCTAACCGGGGTCACCCTCACTTCATTCTCATCCTCATTTAACACAAATAATACAGAATCACCATTTCTCTCAGAAATGGCTTCGGAGGGTACCGTAATCACTTCCCGTCTATCGTCAGCCGCAAAACGAACACGGGCAAGGAATCCTGGTCGGAGAACTGGCATGTTTTCATCCTGAAACACCTCAACTTCTGTTGTAAACAACCGGGAAACCGCATCCACACCCGGGAATATTCTTCGAATCTGGCCCCGGAAAACTGTATCAGGATATACATCGAGATGTACATCAACTTGCTGGCCTTCTTCAAGGCCGGCCAGGTTAAGTTCGGATACCCCGGGCCGTACCACAAGCAACTCCATATCCGTAACTGTAAACATTCGCTCATTCACCGATACATTATTACCCATTTCTACAAGGCGTGCTGTCACTATTCCGTCGATTGGTGCTTTTATTTCACCAAACCCGATACTCAGTTCAAGACGTGCAACATCGCTTTCTGCCTGCTCAAGATTTCGCTGAGCGGTAAGAAGTTCCGCCCTAGTGGCTGCACCGGACTCAAAAAGAATCTGTGTTCGATCAAATATATCTCTTACTTCATTTAAGGCTGCCTGTGATCGCCTCAATTCAATCCGTTGCTGGCGAACATCCAGCCGTGCCAAAACCTCGTTCTGCCGAACCATTTGGCCTTCTTCAAAGTTTACTTCTTCAACCAGCCCTGACAATCTGGATGCTACATACGAACGTTTGTAAGCAACAACTTCAGAAGCTACTGTAAAAGACGCAGAAAGGTCGCGTATTTCGGCTTGGGCAACCGTTATAGAAGTAGCCGGGCTTTCATTTGCAGGCTGATCACTATCCCGGGAACATCCCGGCAATAAAAGTGATAAAATTATTGTAAATAACGCTGTGTGATTATAAAAAACATGTATCATAGTGTTAATGTACCGATGTTCACCTGCTTGAGCCAATAGATTTTTATAAAAACCACTTACAATTCAGGGTTAGCTATCATCTCAATACCTTTTGTTAGTTGTTAGACGTAAGTTTGCTTCTTTCGTTTGATCCCATATATTGAAAAAATAATAAACTATGCGAATAAGAATGAATGGTTTTTGCCACGATTATTTGGACAGACCCAAAAAACCGGTGCCCAGGATCGATGCCACCTTGAAGCAGGGAGATAAAAATTCGGGCTTCGAACTTACGCCGCCGCATCCATCAGCCGTGTTCCCTTGCCTTGTTTGCTGAATTAAATTGATTGCACATGAATTCTTCAAATACATTAGCGCCATCCAGAATTATCAGCCTTGTACCATCTTTAACTGAATTGTTATTCGATCTGGGCCTTGGGTATCGCGTTGTTGGCCGAACACGTTTTTGTGTGCATCCGGAAGAAAAGATCGGTGACGTACCCATGATCGGTGGCACAAAAAATCCACGCATCGATAAAATACGGGAACTACGGCCGGATTTGGTTATCGCTAATAAAGAGGAAAACAGGCCTGAAGATGTAGAGGAATTGGAGAAAGATTATAACGTGATGGTAACGGAAATCAGTACAATTGAAGAGGCCATGTTTGCCATTCACGACATCGGCTGGATGTGTGGCGTGCAGGAACAGGCGAAAGAATTGATTCACAATATTCAGCAACTGATGGAGGACGTTCCGGACGTAGAACCCATATCAGCAGCCTATTTTATCTGGCGCGACCCATGGATGAGCGTTGGAAGAGATACCTATATACACGCAGTGATGGATCACTGGAAACTGGAAAACGTTTATGCAGAGGAAGTGCGCTACCCGAAAACATCCCTTCAAGAACTTTCAGCAAAAAAACCCCGTCTCATTCTTCTCAGCAGTGAACCTTATCCTTTTAAAGAAAGACATATCCAGGAGGTAAGCGATGCCTGTCCCGGCTCCGGTGTTGTTTTGGTGAACGGTGAATGGTTCAGCTGGTACGGTTCACGGATGCGCCACGCTTTCAGGCATCTGAATATTTTTCGCCATGCCATATCCTGACAAGACTCCTGAATGAAGCTACAAGCCAATTGGAGTATCAACAGTAACCCCTAATAACCGGGCAACACCATCTCAGAGATTACAGCTCAAAAGTCCCCTCTCACCCCACCGGGATCCCTATGGGAAGAGGGGATTTAGGGGTGTGTTCTTAGGAGAAATAATGGTGAACGAACCCAGATCCTTCAAATCATTGCGGGTATGCAACGGCTTTTCGAGCCGGAGAAGCTCACCGGCCTACATGGCCAAACCCTTCCTGCCTTCACTTACTCTGTTACTCTGTTAATCGGTTCGTCTGATATTATTCATGGCCTCCTCCCGGATTCGTAAATTGCGGTTCCGATTAAACACATAACAAACCCTAAGGAGGAAAACCATGAACGTATACACAAAACAACACTCATATTACTGTGGCATTGATTTACATGCAAGAACAATGTACATATGCATCCTGGACAATACCGGGAAAAA
>SKKO01000029.1 GCA_007123715.1 Balneolaceae bacterium
CTGAAAACTTAATATCTGGCCTTTTTTCAGAATTGGAAACAAAATCAATCATCACTCTTTTGATTTTCTCAATTAACACACCTTGCTTTTTTTCCAGCAACTCCATTCCTGCTTTTTTGATTGAATTATCCAGAGTCTTTTTTTCATTGTCAGATACATCTTTCATCGTTTCAATTTCCCCTAATTCAACTTTAAATACCGGTATTCCCATTTCATCTAAAGTTTCTTTAACAAAAATTTTGCAGCTTTCACAAGCCATATTTTTAACATAGATTTTCATATATATCTCTCTTCATTAATTGTTTGCATTTCGTTCAGAGAAGAACCAAATTCATGGGTAGTGTGTAACGTTTGCAGATTAAAGAACTTGCACAACAATCCGGTTTTAGGATCTGCCAGCCTCCGGAAAAACCGGTCAAATGAAGCGATGCCGGATATCCTTTCCATTACTTCCTCTCATGGTACCTTTCAATATCTTGTCAGTCGTTAGACTCCCCTTTTTCGATGGCCTCCTCAGCTTCTTCTTTATCTCCAGCTACCGGCTGGGGTTTTACGTTTGCCACGGAAGCAACGGGATCGTAGTCTAGAACCACGAGTATGGGAAAGTGGTCCGAACCGATGTCGGGAAGGCGTAGCAACTCAACGAGCATGAAATGCCGGGAAGCAAAAACGTGATCCAGCGGATAGCGCATGAGTCGGTTTCTGGTGTCAAAGGTACTGAGAAAGCCTCTCCCCACCCTCGGATCGAGCAATCCTCCGATTCGCTGAAAAAGATGCGTGGTGCGAGACCATGCCACGTCGTTGAAATCGCCGGCGACGATTGCCGGGACGTCTCCAAGTTCTCTTACTTCTTTGGCAATCGAGAGCAGCTCGGCATCACGCATTTCGGAATCTTCGCGTTCACCTTCTTCGTCTTCTTCTTGCGCCTCTCCTTCTTCGTTACTAATGTCGCCGTCTTTATCCCCTTCTGGACGTTTGAGGCCGGGAGGCCGTGGATGCACGCCATAGAGGGTGATGAGCGTTCCCGACCGGAGCCGTACTCTTGTGCGAATCGACGGAACGTCCGGATCAATTAGAAACCGGATTTCCGGATCTTCCAGTTCCAGCCTGGAATAAAGCAGTTTTCCGTAATGATTTTCCTGCTGCTGGAACAGGGTGTAAGGATAGTCGACTTCCAGCCCGCCGAGCTGTTCAAGCCACCATTGGTTCGGTTCGCTTAACAATATGATATCAGGATTGTGGTCACGAATAAGATCCCTCAGTGCCGCCACTTCACGATTATCGGAGAGCACATTATAGATCAATAGTGATATGCGGTTGGAGTTGTCTTCGGCACGGCTATCCGACATTTGTTTAGGATAAAATACCGTGTAGGGAGCAATGTAAATGAGCTGCCATGCCAGCGCAAGCCCAACCATTGCAGCAAGCGCGTAATCCCATGGCCGTAATCTACCAAAAACACGCAGCACTGCATATGCTGCCAGCATCAGCACCAGCAATATTGCAATCTGGATACGCGGAAAATCGAAGATACGTATCCACCAGGTGCTGCTGCGGAGCAGAGGAGCAACGGTAAAGAGGACCAACGCCAATGAAAGCAGGCCTACTGTGACGCGCCAGAAAAAATGGAATACTGTTCCTTCGGGTTTTATTGACATGATGCAAAAGTTTAAACTTCCGACCTAATAGGTCAGTAAAAATGTCTCCTTAAATAGGGGTCTCAAAAACATTTATCAGATGGATATCATAATGAGTTGTTTTTAAAACCCTGCTTTCTCAAACCAAAACAGTACCAGAACGATCCCAACACTTGCAGGCACAACTACCGCCCAGTCGTTTACTTTTAAAAGGCCGGGTATGCTAATATCGCCGAAATCACCTTTTTTCAGAATACCATCCTTTAATTTCGGATACATTACCGCAAAGATCCAGGTGCCCAGAATGATGCCTGCCAGCCCTCCAACTATGGCATCCAGATATCCGTTGCCGATGGCTCCGGCAATGGTACCGGGGCAGTAGCCTAGTATGGCAAAGCCAGCCCCAAAAATGAGGGCGCCAATTACATTCTTGCCCACCGAACCGCTCTTGAGCGAAAGTTCAATCCAGCCCATCGATTTCATAAAATACACCCCAATCATACCGGTAACGATTGCCGAGAGCATAATTTTTAAAACCGTGAAGTCTGTGAGCAGCAGCTGGGCTACAATTATATCGTACTTGGTTGCTCCGCCCTTATGCAGCAGAAAGCCGAACACAATGCCAAATCCTAAACCAAAGAGTAATGGCCTTTTATCTGCCTCTGCATTTTGTGTTTTTTTTGAAGCTTGTTTTTTTGATTTCATTCTGATCTGGCCTGATTTATGCAATTAAAAAATAAATGATATGGGCAGTTATCACCCCACCGATGAAAAAGAAGACCACCGAAATCCAGCTCGACACGGCAAGTTGCAGTGTGCCGCTAATGCCGTGCCCGCTGGTGCAGCCATCGCCAAAGCGCGCGCCGAAGCCCAGTATGATGCCCCCGGCTAAAGCAACAAAGACCCTGAGTGCGGCGCTGTCACCAAAAGCTGAAGCCCAGAGTGATGGTACCCACACACCAACCTGGAAATCACCCGAGAGAATTGCCGACAGAAATGATCCTAAAACAACACCCACAACCAGCATCCACTGCCATTCTATATTGAGTTTGATCTTTTTGTAGTAGGGCCTTTGTTCTGCCTTTCCTGTAATCAGATTTTCAATCATCCCCCCGGCACGGGCAAATGTGGTGGATGTGGCTATGGGTTTTCCCGATATCGAAAAACTCAGCCAGCTCAAAATCCCAATGCCTATGCCGGCTGCATAGGGTGACCAAAAGGTATCTGTTAAAACTGAAACAAGTGTTTCCATGAGTTAGTGTTGTTTAAATTGAGATTTTGCTTATTCAGCCATTGTATATAACCTTGAACCGTGGGGGACCTCACAAACAGTGCAGCGTTTCACATACCCGGCTGCGCTATATCCGGTCATGCCTCCGGCAACATTGTACAGGTTGTTAAAACCGTTCTGACTCAGAATACTTGAACCCAGACTGCTGCGGTTCCCCGAGCTGCAAATGATTATTATCGTGTCTTCCTTATTGAGATCTTTATGCTTTTCACGGAGATCTGCCACAGGAATATTGATGGCACCCTCAATATGGCTGTCTTCAAACTCGTCTAAAGCTCTCACATCAAGCAAGACAAATTTTGACGGGCTTTGTATTTTATCGTGCAGCTCTTCTGCTGAAATCTGTGTAATATGATTGGTTTTGTAACCTTTTGTCGCCCAACCAGCCATACCGCCATCCAGATATCCCACAACACGATCCTGACCCACGCGCCGGAGCCAGAGAGTTGTTTTTTCGGCTTCTTCTAAATTGTCTGCTACAACCAGCAAGTCTTTGTCAACCGGCAAAACCCATCCTGCAAAGGTAGGCAGGTTACCGTTGATGTCCAGGCTCCACGAACCGTGAATGTGCAGGCTTCCAAAAGCGAGGTAGCTGCGGGTATCAACAATGGCAACGTCTCCTTTCTCAATCCTTTCTTTGAAGGATTCCGAATTAAGGTTTTTCATGCGGGGGAGATCTGAAACAAGCTCAGGCCCTTCGCGGTTGATATCGTTGCACCTGTGGAAGTGGTCGGGCGCAGAAGGCATATCTTCGGTAAGCGACCTGATGAACTCATCCTTATCTGTGATCTTCAGCGCGTTGTTGTATTTCTTTTCGTAGCCGATGGTTGAACGCCACTTGGCACCCATTGCCTTTCCGCAAAGAGAACCGGCACCATGTGCAGGCAGTACTTCGCAAAAGTCAGGAAGCTCTAAAATTTTATCAAACAGGCTGTGATATAATTTATCGGCAAGCTCTTTGGCAATATCCGGGAAAATGTCGGGACGCCCTACATCACCAACAAACAGGGTATCGCCCACAAAAACACATACAGGATCTTCACCGCGAGAAGTATCCACCACCACAAAGCACAGATGATCAGGTGAATGCCCCGGGGTTTCCAGTACGTTAATCACAATATCTTCAATCTCTATGGTATCACCCTCGCTCAACCCTACATGATCGAACGTGCAGTTGGCCGCTTTGGCCACATAAATTTTGGCACCGGTTTTCTCTGCAAGGTCCATATGACCCGAAACAAAATCGGCGTGCATATGAGTTTGCAGGATATGGGTGATTTCTACTCCCATAGCACGCGCTTCGTTTATGTAAATATCGGTGTCGCGTTGTGGATCAATAATGGCACAAACATCCGATCCGGCCAGAATGTATGAACTGAGTGCAATCTTGTCTATGAAATGATGTTTTATCTGCATGGTATTTGTTTTTTTGGTGTTATTATTTTGTTTAATTAAATGATGAATAAATAGAATAGAGAAACTGTTATGGTGAGAAACAGGACAGTCATTCCGCTGCCGGCTTTTATATAGTCGGCATTTCGATACCCACCCGATGACATCAGGAAAGCATTCACCTGATGTGTGGGCAGTATAAAGGAGTTTGCGGCACAAACGGCTGCCATCAGCACAAGTGGCCTTGGGTCAATCCCTGCAATACCTGCCATACCCATTACAAGGGGTGCGAGTACGACAATTGCCCCTACATTGGACATAAAAAGTGAAAAAGCGGTTGCCAGCACGCCCACCATCAGCACAATGAAGACAGGGTGCAAATCAATGACAACGCTCATGATGGATTCGGCAAGGAACATGGCAGCACCGGTTTTTTGCATGGCCACACCCAGCGGTATCAATCCCGCCAGCAGAAAAACCACTTTCCATTCAATGGCCCCATAGGCTTCTCTGATGTGTAATACTCGCGTAAGTACCATGCAAAGTGCTCCGGTCAAAAAAGCCATGGAAATGGGAAAACCGACCATTGCGAGTGCAATGGCAAATACAAAACAGCCTATTGCCGGCCATAATTTTGATTTATCTTTTTGATCCACTTCAAACCTGGTCACCACAACAAAATCAGCACTTTCTTTCAAATCCTTCATTTTGTTCCACCTGCCATAAACAATCAGGGTGTCGCCCGTGCGAATTTCCACATCAGAAAAATCTCCATCCACTCTTTCTCCATTGTTAAATAGTATAACCGGCTCTACAGCATAGCGTTTTCTCAGGGAGTACTTTCTTATACTTTTCCCGGCAAGTTCTGAATCCGGGGGAATAATTACCTCGGCAAAACCGCTTACATTGGGGTTAGATTCATCAGAGAAATAGCGTGAATCAGAGAGATCCTCAAGCTGAAAGTCTTTTGAAAAGTGCTCAATGTTCTCTGCAGCACCCAAAACAGCAAGGGTTTGCCCATTCTCAAATTTGGTTTCACGCCAGGGGGCGTAAACCACATCATCCCCCTTTCCGATACCTAACAGGTTCACATGGTATGTTTCCCATAAACCTGCCTCTTCTGTTGTTTTTCCGGCCAGCGAACTTTCGCGGGTTACGGTTAACAACTTGATGTTGTGTGGCAAATTGAGCTTCTCAACCAGCTTTTCCTGCTCAGTTTTTTCATTCTCCTCAACTTTCTTTGGTAAAACCTTACTTCCGAAAAGTAAAAAATAACCTATGCCCGACAACAGAAGCACAATGCCAACAGGGGTTACGCTAAACAGGTTGTAGGCTTCGTGCCCTTCATTTCTTAACAGGTCGTTTACCAGGATGAGCGGACCCGACCCAACCATGGTAAGGGTACCCCCCAGTATGGCCGCAAATCCTATAGGCATAATCAGCGATGATGCGGGGATCTTTGTACGGCGCGAAACCTGCATGATTCCGGGCAGAAAAAGTGCAGCTGCTCCAATGTTTTGAATTAAACCTGAAAGAAAACCAGTTGAAAGAGAAAGCAAGGCTATCAGGTTTCGTTTGCGGGTACCCGCCTTGCTGATTATGAATTTTGAAAATTCATCCATGATGCCGGTGCGGGCAATACCCCGTCCCAATATCATCACACTCAGCATGGCAATGACAGCGTTGCTTGAAAAGCCTGAAAACATCTCCTGCTGATTTAAAATGCCGGTCCAGCCTAATGCCAGCATACAGCCAATGGCAACAATGTCAATACGAACCACATCGATTACCAGCATGATTACTGTTGCCCCAAGGATGATCAAAACTATAATAATACCTGAATCCATTATTTTTGGCTGAGCTCTGAAAATTCATTTTCAAGTTCAAGCTGATTGCTTCTCTTTGTTCTTACCTCTCATTTTTTCCTTTGAGTGATCATAATAGACACCCCAACCAACATCATAACTTTCTGCTGCACCTTTATAGGCTGGTTACAACCAAACAGCAGTTATTCCGGCTTCAGACAAAATTGATATACTGTAATTCTTTCTCGAGATGGTACATATTTCAAGTATCTAAAGGGATTTAGTAACACAAAACTTCTGTTACCCCATGATTACATTAAAAAATATGATTGTTCATAAAGTAAAGCGTTACACAGTTATGGCAACAGTTACATAATTCACGGATTTCTCTTTGAAAAACCAACTGTGCTTATAGATGGGATCACGTTCGTGTTGAAATGACAGCCGCATTCCTTGCTATGGTACTAACTATGTCTTTGGCGCACCCAGATCCCCGAAATTGAATTCCGGGGGTAGAAAATCGATCATCCGTGAGGCGGATTGTTTTGAGCAAATAAACCGGTACAGAACGTTCAAACCCGGGTTATGTATTGCACAAAACAGGATTAAAGCGTTACACATTTACGACAATAGCGAACAGCAGAAATTCATGTGTTAAAGCTCCGCTATTTTTTTCGGGACAACAGGTGGCAGTGTTCAGAAACTGCCGAACGGTTTGCAAATATGCTGTTAGTTGTTGCCTGTTTATTAAACCAAAGCAAATAAGTTTGCATCACTACTATTGAATGCTGGGCGCACCTTCAGAAATTCTTTCATAGCTTCAACAGCCTTAACATCCATTTCCTTTCTATTCTTCCCAATATGTTTTGGAACACCTTGTGAAGTCACAAAACTC
>SKKO01000209.1 GCA_007123715.1 Balneolaceae bacterium
CTATTATTTGCCACATTCCGGGCTATGAGCAGCCGTTTAAGTATATCTGTTTCAGATACAACAAAACGTAAATTACTATGGATTTCCGGCATCATTCTTTTTTTGACGCTCCTGCAGCTTATACTCGGTACCCAGGTTCGGGAATCTGTTGATGTGGCTAAAAATGTAATGGTTTTACCCCGGTCTGCATGGATCGATACGGTAGGCTGGCTCTATGATGTTCATAGAAGCTTCTCATGGCTTTTGGTCATTTTTGCCGGTGTGTTGATTTTTTATAATGAAAAATTGGATGTTCCCGATCGCCTGCGTCTCATTGGATGGGTTATTTCAGGGCTGATTGTACTTCAGATATTTATTGGAGTTGGCATGGAGTGGTTCGATATGCCGGGTGTACTTCAGGTAATGCATCTTGTGAGTGTGGCGATTCTGATCTGTGCAGAACTCCTCTACATACTTATTACAGGTTTTGCATCAACAAATAAGGTGCAGCCGGCCGGCAGAGGCTCATAATTTATCAGCCAGCTTTTTCAGGAATAACCTGATTTCTTTCAGGTCTTTTTGAGTTTCGAATGGCAAGCCGGATAGATCCTCAGTAGTGGACTGTGAATCCGGCCCAAGATTCTCCAGAAATCTCTTTGCCCCTTCAGTACTGAATTTTTTTTCCTGGATGAGTTCTCTGAGTTGCAGAATGAATGTAATGTCTTTTTCCCGGTAAATCCGGTTCCCGGCCTTGTTTTTCCTTGGAGAAAGTTCTTTGAAAATGGTTTCCCAATAGCGTAGAACATGAGGTTCTACTGATGTTAATTCACTAATCTCACCGATTGAATAATAGAGTTTCTTCATAGCATCGAAATCTTTTATTTTCTAATTGGAAAACGTGTTTCTATATGTTCATGTAAAATAATTGAACTTGCAAGCCCTTGGCCTTAAAAAAAGAAAATAAAACAGACAATCAACCCGGATTTCTGCCGGAACTCAGTATTGTGATTCCTCTTTTTAATGAAGAACAGTCACTGAAAGAACTCACACAATTAATCACCAATGCTGTTGAAGGCTTTACGTTTGAAATTATCTTTGTTGATGACGGTTCTGAGGACTCTTCCTGGAATGTAATTACAGGGTTAAGCGATCAATATGACGGTATAAAAGCGATCAGGTTCCGTAGAAATCACGGGAAAAGTGATGCGCTGCAGGCGGGCTTTGAAGCTGCAACGGGGTCTTATATCATTACAATAGACGCAGACCTTCAGGATGATCCCTGCGAAATTCCCCAACTTGTCGCGATTCTCAAAGATGGCGCCGATATGGTGAGCGGGTGGAAAAAAGTGCGTCACGACCCCCTAACCAAAACAATACCATCACGATTTTTTAATGCCGTTACCAGGTTAGTAACCGGGATCAAACTTCATGACTTTAATTGCGGACTCAAAGCATACCGGAAAGAAGTGACCGACAGTATTTTTTTGTATGGAGAAATGCACAGGTATGTGCCGCTTCTTGCGAAATGGAAAGGTTTTGGAAACATAACGGAGAAAGTGGTAAAACATCATCCCCGGAAATATGGGAAAACAAAGTTTGGCATTTCCCGGTTTCTGAACGGGTTTTTAGACCTGCTCACTTTATTATTTGTAAACCGCTATATGCGCAGGCCAATGCATTTTTTTGGATTATTCGGGGTATTATTTCTGATTGCGGGATCTGTCATAAGCAGCTGGCTTGCATACCTGAAAATTTTTATGGGGGAACCGCTTGCAAATCGCCCCCTCCTGTTTTTGGGAATCCTGTTAATTGTGGTGGGAGTTCAATTTTTTTCGATCGGGTTTTTAGGTGAAATGATCAATAAGGGGCAGATTGAACATCAAAAACCGGATATATCTGAAAGAATCAGTATTGGTGATGAGCAAAATTAACTACGATCCCGTAAAAAATTCTTTTGCCCGAATCATCAGGGGATCAAAAAGAATGCGCAGGCTTTTCTATTTTTTACTGGATTTGTTCTTCCTTCGCAGCTGGCATATCAGGCGAATCCTTTTGGAGAAAGGTGAGAAACCGGAACAGCTCGGGAGCTGGATCTTACTGGATGCGGGCTGCGGATTTGGCCAATACGACCGCTTTTTACTTGATAAGTTTCAACAGGTTCAAATTAAAAGTGTGGATGTAAAAGAAGATTATCTCGAAGACAATCGTCATTATTTCCGGCATGAGATTGATAACGGTAGAATTACTTTTCAAAAAGCAGATCTAATAGATTTTTCCACAAAAGAACGTTATGATGCCATTATTTGCATCGATGTACTTGAGCATATCGAAGAAGATGAAAGAGTAATCAAAAATCTGAGTAAAAGCCTTAAAAAAGGTGGTTTTTTTCTGATGCATTCACCGTCACATTTTTCCGAGGAAGATGCGGGTTCAGAGAATACATTTGTTGGAGAGCACGCCCGTACCGGTTATTCAAAAGATGAAATTGAAAAAAAACTGATGGAAGCTGATTTGCTACCTGAGAAAACACATTATACCTATGGATATTGGGGGAGATTGTCATGGATTTTATCCGTAAAATGGCCGATGATCTGGTTTAATAAATTGAATCTTATTGCAGTAATACCATTAATGGTTTATTACCCGGTTATATTGCCATTTTGTCTTCTGATGAATTTTGCTGACTTATTTGCAAAAAATAGTAAAGGCAATGGCATTTATGCCCTTGCAAGGAGGATCTGAATCAGTAAATTGGAAATGATTCGTTATTATTACTTGAATGGTAGTCATGTGCAATTCTTTGCAACAATATTTTACCAGAATAGGCATAAATTTGCTTGTCTGTAATTCAGGATTTTCAAATCTTGCCCACTTAAAAAAAGTTTACCAGATACCCAAAAAAACTCAGATTAATTTTGTTACCTGATTGATTCCAATCTCAATAATAATCTCACGAATTAAAGAGAAATGACAAAACACAACAGACGTGATTTTTTAAAATTAACAAGTATGGCTGTAGCAGGTACAATGCTGCCACTCGCCGCATGTTCAACACAGGAGGCTTTGGTAAGTGACAGAGCCATCAGCCCGGATGTGAAATTGAGGGTTGGCCTGATCGGTTGCGGGGGACGCGGAACCGGTGCTGCAAACCAGGCTTTGAATGCAGACCCGAATGTTGAACTTGTTGCCGTTTGCGATATATTTCCGGATAAAATCGAGAATGCGCTTTTTGTTCTCAAACAGCGCCATGGAGACAAAGTGAATGTACCTGAGGAACGTCAGTTTGTGGGTTTTAACTCTTATCTGGATGTTATTAATTCCGGAATAGATGTTGTGATTCACGGAGCTCCCCCGGGTTTTCGCCCAGCCCAGGTAGAGGCATCTGTGGATGCAGGGCTGCATATGTTTGTAGAGAAGCCGGTTGCAGTTGATGCTCCCGGAGTACGGCGTATGCTTGAGGCAGTGCGGAAAGCGAAAGAGAAGGAGCTTTCCATTGTCTCAGGATTTTGCTGGCGTTATCACTACCCGAAACGTGCGATTTACGAGCGTATACGTAACGGTGCCGTAGGCGATATCAGAACAATCTATAATACGTATAATACCGGTGCTGCACGGTTTGACCAGCGTCCCGCAGGCTGGAGCGATGAAGAGTTCCAGATGAGAAACTGGATCTATTATAACTGGATGTCCGGCGATCATATCGTTGAGCAGGCAGTACACAGTATCGACTTTATGCAGTGGGCGATGGGAGATCAGCTTCCTGTAAGCGCTATGGGTACCGGCGGCCGCCAGGTTAGGGTGGAACCGGAGTTTGGTGATATATATGATCACTTTGCGATAACGTACGAATATGCCAATGGTGCAAAAGGTTTTCATTTCAGCAGGCAGCAGCCAAACTGTGAAAATAGTTATAAAGCCGAGATTTATGGTTCTGATGGTATTGCAATAGCGAGTGTTTCAAGAAATGAGCATTCCATAAGGGCTCGAAATAACTGGGCTTATGAAGGCGAGGAAAATAATATGTACCAAACCCAGCATGATGAACTGTTTGCCGCGATTCGCCGGGGCACACCCATTAATGATGGTGAATATATGACTAACAGTACCCTGGTGGCTATCATGGGGCGTATGGCTGCATACACAGGCAGAAGAATTTCTATTGAACAGGCACTGAATTCAGAAGAAAAATTAGTGCCCGATGTACACAGTTGGGAAACGATTCCGAAGTTTAGCGATCTGAAAGTCCCGATGCCGGGTGTAACACCGTTAGTTTAAAAGAAACATACAGGGAATGATTACCGGGTGGCCGTGAATGGAGAAAAATGTGATGAGAAACACCACCCGGTACCCAACACATTGAATTGAATGCTGATGGGCTGAAAATAAAAAAGCCCTCAACTAAGGGAGTCTTCGGCAAATAACAGCAAAACCGGTTAGGCGTTCTGTACATCTTACAGGATGGTTTGAACCGTAGTTCGTGCCACCCGGGCCGACAGCTCTTGTTCCTAAGAAGAAGGCTCCGGTGTCAGTTCCTTTTAGCGTGATTTTTTCTGCCTTACGACAGATACCCTGGCTTTTACACCCGGGAACTATCACCTCCAAAATTCCCTGATCCTGAATCATTAGTTATCGTTAGATGACCAATGATTCTACTGTAAGTAAACACTTTTCCAGGTGACCGTCAACATGTACAAATTATGTTATTCCAAGAAGTATTATAGATAAATCAAAAGAACTTGTTGCGCGGCATATTGCTATCTATTTGTTTAGTTTTAGTCTAAATAATAAAATTTTTTTCTGATACCTTTTAATAGAGTTTAACAGCTTTATAGGCAGATATAAATCATTTACTTATAAAAATTATATGGGTAATAAAAAAAAATTATAAATTTGGCTGAAGTGGCCGAACCTGTACATCTGTATAGTGAAAATTTTTGGGGCATTTTAACATGTGAATCACGGAGTCCGCAAGATCTTCAGGCAACAGTTTATTCTTATTTGATGTTGAAAACCCGGTATCAACCGATCCGGGGGAAAGGCATGAAACTTTAATGCCAAAATTCCGCAATTCAAGGTGAAGTGATTCGGATATGCCCGCTACAGCATGTTTTGTTCCGCAGTAGCATGCCATTTCAGCAATTCCATTCGTGCCGGCACCGGATGATATGTTAATGATATGTCCTGACTCCATTTTTTTCATATTCGGAATCACAAGTTTTGATGTGTAGAACAATCCATGTACGTTCAGATCAAACAGATATCTCCATTTTTCTGTTTCCATGGTATCAGTTGGTCCGCGATATCCCACTCCTGCATTATTGATCAGAATGCTGATCTCCTTTCCGAGTGTATCTGTAGTTTTCCTGTATGCATTGTTGACGGAATCTTCGATGGTGAGATCTGTTGGAATATGGTAGAATTGTTGATGCCGGAAATTATCGGGTGGATTTCTGCTCCATCCGGCTACATATACCCCCTCGCTTAAGAGTGCTTTTGAGATTTCGAAACCAATTCCCCTGCTGGCCCCGGTAACGATTGCAATTTGATTTTCAAGGTTCATAAAGATCATGATTTTGGTTTATTTCAATTTGATTACACACTCACAGAAAAGGAAAACAAAGTCAGGTTACGTGAAATTTTGATTGCCCGGGATACCGGGTATCCGTTTAACCGTATCAACAAACATGCTTAGAATTATGATAAAAAGTGCGCAAATATTCGATTAAATGTCATAATTTTGCTGGATACATTAATTCTACCTAAAATATTTATTTTTATGAAAGCGATACATTTTTTTCTGCTTAGCAGCTTTATAATGACACTTATAATGGCTGGTTGCGGGCAACACCAGGGGGAATATCTTCAAATGGAATTTCAATCAGCTGAAGGGATGATGCAGCATAACGTTTATTTTTATCTGAAGGAGGATGTGACCGAAGATGAGAAAATGAATTTTGAGCAAGGCCTGATAACCCTTCTGGAGATTCCGCACATCTTCAGATCTGAATTAGGAGTCCCCGCGCCTACTGAAGACCGTGATGTGATCGATAATTCATATGCCTATGCCATTTTTACCTGGTTTGAAACACTTGAGGATCATGATCTTTACCAGGAACATCCGGAACATATACGGTTTATTGAGAATTATAACCATTTATGGGAAAATGTAAGGGTATATGATGCTAACATCTTTTACCAGAGATGATTATATCAGTATGCTTAACTATACAATAGTTCAGCTTCATTAACCTCGATCCAGTAACCATCCGGATCCTGAAAATATACCTGTCGGATACCATCCGTTCGAATCGTGATACAGTTAGGCTCCCCCTTTGAGTTGTGCAGGGTAATCTTATTTTTTTCAATGTGTTCAATGAATGCGTCAAAATTTCTTAAACGCATCGCCATGTGAACACCCACGGTGGTACTGATATTTTCTTTTTCCCCTTCGTTGATATGAAGTTCCATATTTCCACCCATGGAGAACCATCGAATGTTTGATTTTTCAGTGCGATTTTTAATCTCCTTTAACCCAAGGACATCCATATAAAACCTTGAACTGCGTTCAAGGTTTGTTACCCTGATGGTGTAATGATCAAATTGCAGATTCAGCATTTGAAGTTTTGAGGATTCAAAATAGTAGATTAAGATAAGACTTTTCTAAAAGTTTATTAAATGGTTTAGTTACGCATTGCACTGATCGTTTCCAGGTCTTCCTGAGCCCTTATCGTGTGAAGGTCATTATTTCCGAGTTTGGCCAGCAATGAGGCCTGGCTTTTATGCAGCAGGTGTTCAGCTTCTTCAAGCCGATTCTGATACAGAAGGCTGCGGCCAAGGAGTGCTTCAACCTGGGCTATGCGCCAATCATCCTCGTCGAAAGCATTTTTTCGAATTTCCAGCGCTTCCCGCAGTAATGATTCCGCCTCTGCTGCCCTTTCTGTTTCGATCATAATAACCGAAAGGCCAATCAGGGACGATACCAGGTCAGGATGGGCGGGAGGGAGAACCTTTC
>SKKO01000231.1 GCA_007123715.1 Balneolaceae bacterium
AAAATAAAACATCTCAAATGTTTAAAACTAATAAAGACCAGGCACCCGTGAACGATACATCTAATAAATCTCCCATCCTGAATATGATCAGCGAGGGGACAAAAATAAAAGGTTCAATAACAAGCGAAAATGATATTCGCATCTCAGGAAAAATCGAAGGTGAAGCAAGATGCAAAGGTAAAATTATTATCGCGTCTTCTGCTCATATTCAGGGCGATTTAATATCTGTTGATGCAGATGTATCAGGTAATGTTGATGGTACGATAAAAGTATCGAACAGGCTGGTACTGCGCCAATCTGCTATTGTAGGCGGTGACATCCATACAAAGTTACTCGTTGTCGAAGAAGGAGCCCAAATTAACGGAAGTTTTAAAATGGGGGCCGGAAACGATGTGCTTGATGGGCTGACCGATGCAGTATTTGCCGGGAACAGTAAAAAGAAAACTGCAAAAGAAGTAAGTTAAATACAGAATTGTTCAAAGATCCGGTTCATAAAAAATATCTGGAATATATAGGCCTGGGAGCTGAAATTGCGATAGCCCTGAGCATTCCGATTCTTGCTGGTTATTGGGCGGATTCATTTTTTGAATCCACACCTTTTCTTCTGCTCACAGGAATAGTTGTCGGCATTATATTAATGCTAGGGATATTTTCTAAGGTGATCAGGAATGTGGGTAAAATGGAATGATGGAAATCACAAAAAAACCTTCACCCAGAATTTTCTATCTAAGTATTTTGGGTTTTGCAGTTCTGAGCTTTACAATTGCGTTCCTGTTAACCGATGATGAGAAGTTTGCCTGGATAACAGGTTATCTGTTGGGTTTATTGGCGGTTGTGGTACACCTGTTAAGTTCGCTATTTACAAAAAACAGTTCATCAAAACAATTCACAAACATTTATTATGTTAGCCTGTTTCTCAGGTTTTTGATCGTACTTTTGCTCTATTCTCTCATTCTGCTGCTGATAAATTTTGATGAATTTAGCTTTACTGTTAGTTTCATTATTTCTTATCTTTTCCATTCTGTAAACGAAGTGATTTTGCTAAACAGGAAATTTTCTAACTAATCTACCGAAGGTTAAAAAAACATGATCCAAAAATTGCGTCGGCTAACAGCAGTTTGGATTTTACTGCTGGTTTATAGTCCCGTTTTTGCAGCAGACGCACACGATGAGCGGAGCGTGATCGATGTGGTAGGAAAAGTGTCAAATCACGACTATTTTGAGTTGCCTTTGGGTAATAAGCTGTATTTGCCGAGAATTTTTTTGGCAGGCGGTGATTGGTATTTTTTTACAAGCACAAAAATGGCGGTTGAATCAGGGCAGTTTCTGGATTCCGAAGCTGGCCTGGTACGGACAGACGGGGCTGCAATTTCTTTGGATATGTCCATTACCTCGCATCTAATTTATGTGTGGTTTGGTTTTATTCTAACATTTATTATTACTTATTGGGCAGCAAGGAGATATAAGCGGGGAATAGGTACAAAAACAGAACCGAGAGGGGCATGGCAAAACATTTTTGAGGTAGTTTTTGTATTTATCCGTGATGATATTGCAAAGGAATTTATCCCCGCCAGCAAATACAAGAAGTTCGTTCCCTATCTGTTCACCATATTTATGGCGATAGCCTTTATGAACCTTTTTGGTTTGTTACCCTGGGCTGCTGCTGCCACCGCTAATTTAACGGTTACCGCAACTCTGGCCATCATTACCTTTGTTATAACTCAGGTAAACGGTACAAAAGATCACTGGGAACATGTTTTCATGTTTCCCGGAGTACCGGGCTGGTCGCGATTTATACTCACACCGGTCGAGTTCTTAGGATTATTTACAAAGCCGTTTGCATTGGCTATTCGTCTTTTTGCAAATATGTTATCCGGAAAGATCATGATTGTGAGTATTCTGGGACTCATTTTCATTTTTACGGACTTGTTTGGTGCAGCCATTGGAGTGGGATCAAGTATATTCTGGGTATTGCTGACCGCAGCTCTCTATTTTCTGAAAGTTTTAGTGGCACTAATACAAGCTTATGTATTTACTCTTTTGTCGGCTGTATTTATAGGCATGGCCTCAGAAGAGCATTATCACGAACATGATGAAACGTCAGTAGCTCAAGTGCAGGACGTACAACTTTAATCACAACATAAAACAAAAAAAACAGGTATAAATATGGGTTTTTTAGCAGCCGGACTTGGAGCCGGAATTATTGCTCTCGGAGCCGGAATAGGAATTGGAATGATTGGTAAAAGTGCCACCGAAAGTATTGCAAGACAACCGGAAGCTGCCGGTGATATTCGTGGTGCTATGCTTCTTACCGCGGTATTTATCGAAGGTGTTGCTCTTATCGGTGCTATTGTTTGCCTTCTGCTTGCACTTGGTGTAGGACAATAGCAAAGAGGTTATCTTATGCAATATTTCATGGCAAGCGGGGGAGGGTTGCTTTCATTTGATACGGGGTTTGGAATTTGGGTTCTGATTTCAACCCTTCTGTTTCTGTATTTAATGAATAAGTACCTTGTTCCCCCTATTATGAATGCGCTGAATGAAAGGGAAGAAAGAATCAAGGATTCGCTTGAATCTGCTGAAAAAGCGTTGGCCAAAGCTGAAGCTATTTCCCGCGAGAATGAAAAGTCATTAAAGGAAGCCGAAGTTGTTGCGCAAAAAATTCGCAAGGAGGCCCTTGAGGATGCTGAGATTCTGAGGTCGGAAAAGATTGATAAAGCGAAAAAGGATGCAGCCAAAATTCTTGAAGATGCAAAAACTGCTATTGAACAGGAGAAAAAACGGGCTTTAACCGAACTTCAAAGTGAAGTAGCTGATCTGGCAATAAAGGCATCTGCTATCATCATTCGGTCGGAACTGGATGCTGATAAGAATAAAAAACTGGTTGATTCTTTCATTAACGATCTTTCAAAAAATAACTGACCATGAGTGCTAAGGCAGCAAGACGGTACGCAAACGCTTTTTTGGAAACTGCAATCGAGAAAAAAGATGTCGAAAGTGCTCACGATGACATGTTGCTGATGCAAAATACATTGCAGGCATCAAGTGATTTGCGCCTGGCTCTTAAAAGCCCGATTGTAAAAAAAGAACAAAAGAGATCCATTCTTGCCAGCATTTTTGAATCAAAAATCAGTGAGCTAACGGTTAATCTACTTACCCTTTTATCGGACAAAAGCAGGGTGGATTTACTGGAAGATATTGCTAAACACTTCATGAACCTTTACAACCGCTATCACGGAATCATAGAAGTGAATGTGAGCTCTGCCTCAGAACTAGAAAAAAGCCAGTTAAACACACTAATCAAAAAACTAGAAAGTGTGACCGGAAAAAAAGTTATTACCCAAACTTCCGTAAATAAAGATTTAATAGGCGGAATTCTTGTCCGGATTGACGATACAGTGATTGATGGCACAGTAAAATATAAATTAAACCAGCTGAAGGATCGATTTGCCTCAGCGGTTGTAGAATAAATATTTAAGGATACAAAATGAGTCAAGTAAGACCTGACGAAGTTTCAGCTATATTAAGAAAACAACTTTCCGGATTTAGCGGAGAAGCTGAAGTGTATGATGTGGGTACCGTTCTCGAAGTGGGAGACGGAATTGCACGTGTTTACGGATTGTCTAAAGTACAGGCAGGCGAACTTGTTGTACTGCCCGATTCAATTGATAGTGAAGGAAAACCTGTTCGCGGAATGGTGTTGAACCTCGAAGAAGATAATGTAGGTATTGTACTCTTCGGCTCAACAAAAGTGGTTGAAGAAGGACATACAGTTAAGCGAACCAAAAGCATCGCTTCATTACAGGTAGGCGATGGATTGCTTGGCCGTGTGATTGACCCGCTTGGCCGGCCGTTAGACGGGAAAGGCTCAATTGCAGGTGAAACTATTGAACTACCTCTCGAAAGAAAAGCTCCGGGAGTAATATTTCGTCAGCCGGTAAATGAACCGCTTCAAACAGGAATTAAGCCGATTGATGCTCTTATTCCAATAGGAAGGGGACAGCGTGAACTGATCATCGGCGATCGGCAGACCGGTAAAACTGCTGTTGCACTCGATACCATTATCAATCAAAAATTTACACAGGACACAAAAAAACCTGTTTATTGTATTTATGTAGTGGTCGGGCAAAAAGGTTCCACTGTGGCTACCATCGTGAATACATTGAAAGAATACGGCGCACTCGACTACACGATTATCGTTTCTGCTCCGGCCAGTGCAACCGCACCGATGAGATATATTGCACCGTTTGCCGGCGCCAGCATAGGGGAATATTTTCGGGATACCGGACGCCATGCACTGGTTATTTTTGATGACTTATCAAAACAGGCAGTTGCCTATCGTGAGCTTTCTCTATTACTGAGGCGTCCGCCCGGGCGTGAAGCGTATCCGGGAGATGTATTCTATTTGCATAGCCGCTTGTTGGAAAGAGCTGCAAAAATCATCAATAATGATGATGTTGCAAGACAGATGAATAATATTCCAGAACAACTTGTTCCAAAGGTGAAGGGTGGAGGTTCACTGACAGCACTTCCGATTATTGAAACCCAGGCGGGTGATGTGTCTGCATATATCCCAACAAACGTAATTTCTATTACTGACGGGCAGATATTTCTTGACACAGACCTGTTTAATTCCGGTATACGCCCAGCTATTGATGTTGGTATTTCAGTATCTCGTGTGGGAGGCTCTGCTCAGGTAAAAGCCATGAAGAAATTGTCAGGAACTTTGAAACTTGATCTTGCCCAATACAGGGAGCTTGAAGCATTCTCAAAATTCGGTTCAGATCTGGATGCGGCAACCCAACGCCAGCTCAAACGGGGTGAGCGTACCGTAGAATTAATGAAGCAAGGCGAATACAAACCGCTCTCGGTAGATAAACAAATTGCCTTGCTTAAAATAAACAATGAAGGTTTGCTCGACAGACTTCCTGTTGAAAAAATTAGGGAGTTTGAAGATATGTTTCTAGAAACGATTGCCGTTAAATACGCCAAAAAAATGGAGCAACTTGCTGATTTGGGTGTTCTGGATGATTCATTTGGTGATGAACTCTTAGATGCAGCAAAAAGTACCATCGATCAAATTTTAGCTGTAGCGGAAGCTTAGGAACATGGCCAATCTTCGGGACATACGGAATCGAATTTCATCGATTAAGAATACACAGCAAATTACAAAAGCCATGAAAATGGTGGCTGCCGCCAAACTGCGTAAAGCACAGCAACGCATGACGGCAACCAGGCCATTTGCAAAAAAACTGCGTGAGGTTGTCTCAAAGTTGGTCAGCGTTGATCAGATTTCTAACATACTTTTACGGCAACCGGAAAAAGTATCTAAAATTCTTTTGATTGTTGTAGGGTCAGACCGAGGTCTTTGTGGCGGATTTAATAATAACCTTTTCAGAGTTGTCGAGAATACAATTGAAGATAAATATGCTGAATTTCATGATAATGGTAATCTTCACCTGATCGCAATCGGTAAAAAAGCTGAGGCATATTTCAAAAAGAGGAAATATAAAGTTATAGATTCATATCCGGGCTTTTTTGAAGACCTGAATTACAATAATTGTTCAGAAATCATGGAACGGGCATCGGCCAATTTTGCGAATGGTACATATGATAAAATTCTGATTGCTTTCAACGAATTCAGAACTGTGATCTCCCAAAATCGATTGATTGAAGAAGTACTTCCAATTCAGACAACATCTCTTGATGAAAGTGGGCAAAAATCATCTAAAATTGAGACTGATTATATTTTTGAGCCGGATGCCGATACCATTCTCAATGATATACTGCCCGTTTATGTGAATATGCAGTTATGGCGGGCGGTTCTTGAATCAAACGCTTCCGAACAGGGAGCCAGAATGGCGGCAATGGATAACGCTACTGAAAATGCAAAGGATCTTGAACAGGAATTGAGGCTTAAATATAACCAGGCACGCCAAAGTGCTATCACAACAGAGATATCAGAAATTGTATCCGGCGCGGCTGCTCTGGAGGGGCAATAAAACATAGAAATGCCTGCTTTACAGGTATTATATATATTATTAACTCACATAATAAATTCTTAATTTTGTTGTGACTTTTCTTCTGATGATTCAGACTGAATAAGCGGCGGTCTTGGCCCAAAGAAATCTCTTCGGGAAAAACCGTTGAGGCGCAAGTCTCCGGGTTAGTTCTTTAACATATTGTTCAAAAAAAGTTGTATTACGCATATATTTTACAAAGTAAAGTCAATCAATCTCATTACTACGGACACAGTAGTGATTTGGAAACCAGGGTGAAACGACATAACAGCGGAAAAGTAAGAAGTACAAAAGCTTTTAAACCCTGGGAATTAATTTACACTGAAAAGTTTCATACGAAGGCGGAAGCCTACAAAAGGGAACAATTTTTTAAAAGTATTGACGGTTACATTTATTTAAAGTCAATAGGCATAATCTGATGTATTAATGAAATTCATTTGTTTAAGCTTAAAGCTGTAAACAGTTCTTTTATTTTTTTTTGGAGGGATGGCAGAGTGGTCGAATGCGGCGGTCTTGCCCCAAAGGGATCCCTTCGGGAAAAACCGTTGAGGCGCAAGTCTCCGGGTTAGTTCTTTAACATATTGTTCAAAAAAAAGTTGTATTACGCATATATTTACAAAATAAAGGTAATCTTGTGCATATTTTTTTGGAGGGATGGCAGAGTGGTCGAATGCGGCGGTCTTGAAAACCGTTGAGGCGCAAGTCTCCGGGGGTTCGAATCCCTCTCCCTCCGCACTTTTTGTTCATTGTTATTATTGATGGCTGGGTTAATGTTTTAAAAACGAAATCTGTGGGAGAATGCGGCGGTTCTTGCCCCGCAGGGATCCCTTCGGGAAAAACCGTTGAGGCGCAAGTCTCCGGGGGTTCCCCCAAAGGGATCCCCATGGGAGAATCCCTC
>SKKO01000323.1 GCA_007123715.1 Balneolaceae bacterium
CATCTAGAAGAGTTTTTGCCCATTCCTTCTTCATCCGGAAACCGGAATGTTTTGATGATTGGCTCGGATAACAACTTGAATCTTGACGGGTTAAGATGGTTTTTGTCTAATGTGTGGCCGGGAGTATTGGATCGTGTAAAAGAAGCTAAACTGGTTGTTGCAGGTTCCATCTGTAACCGGCAAGAACAATTTGGCGAAAAAAATGTGGTCTTTTTTGGAAGCTATGAAAATGATGATGAAATTTACTCTCAAGGTGAAATCTGTATCAATCCCATGCTCACCGGTACCGGCCTGAAAATCAAAACCCTTGAAGCACTGGCACGCGACAAAGTGGTTATATCTACACCCGCGGGGGCATCAGGGCTTGAAGACCTGGAGGGGCATGGCCTTATTTGTCATAAAGATCCGGAGTTATGGATCAGGGAAATATGCAGGCTTATCCTGAACCCAAAACAAACAGCTGAAATAAAAAAAGGCCTGAAAGAAGCCATTACTGCGATGTATGAACAGAATCTTTCAGTCATAAAAAAATCGATCAACCATAACCTGAAATCCTGACTGCATTTTTGAAAATCCTGCTGCCATACGATATTACTACTACCGGAATGAAAAATCCGTATTTATTTTTACTGGCACGTGAACTTGTCAGGAATAGAAATATTGAATCAGTACAATGTGGCTATGGATGGTTATATGAAGATATCAAGGCAGATATCATCCATCTTCACTGGCCCGAACTTCTTGTAAAGTCGAAACTGGCAGATATGTCTCGAATCGATTTACTTAAAGATTTTCATTTTGATCAGCTTACCCATGCTCTTGAAGAAAAAAAATCACAGGGGGCAAAAATTATATTGACGGTTCATAATGAAGCACCGCATAAAGGAAAGTCAGACCAATTTCAAAAACTGTACGGAACAGTTTTTCAACTTGCTGATGGGATCATTCATATGGGGAAAGCTTCAAAGGAAATTACGGATCAGAATTACACGGCAGAAACAGCCGGGAAACCGTTTTTTATAATCCCTCACGGAAATTATAAAATTTTTGATAATTCACTGTCCAAAGAAGAATGCAGGGCAAAACTCTCTCTGAAACCGGAAGAAAAGCTACTCCTTTCTTTCGGGGCCATTCGATCGGCAAAAGAACTGGACTTTGGGATAAGGGCGTTCAAAGAGGCGTCTGTTGAAAATAGCCTGTTCATGATGGCAGGTCAGCTGCCTCACCCTTACAAATCACAGCCGGTCCATTTTGCTACCCGCAAAAAACTTTATGCAAATATGTTTAACAAGCAAATCCGGACTGTTGAAAAAGTGATCGAACCCGCTGAAGTACAAATTTATTTAAATGCAGCCAACCTGCTTTTTATCCAAAGATTCAATACACTGAATTCCGGGAATGTGGCATTGGGCTATACATTTGGCAAAGTTGTTGTTGGCCCGGATTATGGTGTGATTGGAGAGGAATTAAAAAAATGCGGAAATCCTGTGTTTAATCCTTATAAGATTGAAACAGTAACAGCGGCCATCAAAGAGGGCTTATTATTGGCGGAAAATGGCCTCGGTGAAAAAAACAGGGAGTATGCCGAACGTGAAATGAGTTGGGACTCCATTGCTGAAAAAACTGTGCATGCCTATCAAACCCTGTTAAGCCAATGATCAGGAAACAGGATTTTTCTGTGTCTGTCATTATTCCATTTGTGGATAACCATGAGGATGTATTGCAGTTCAAATCGAGACTGGATCAGCAAACCTATCCAAAGGAGCTCACCGAAATTATCTTTGTAGACAATGGTTCAAAACGGAATATCGCTTTTCCTGAGGAGTTTATGCTTGACGTCATTGTAATCAGGGAGTTTGAAAACCTTAACAGCCCCTATTCGGCAAGAAACAGGGGAATTGAAATAGCGAAAGGGGAGGTCTTGGTTTTTGTTGATGCTAATTCCCTGCCTGATCCAGACTGGCTCGAAAAGGGATTGATGTGTATGAAAGAGTCGGGATGTGAAATTACAGCCGGTGATGTGCAATTTTACCTGGGCGATTCACCACCCGCGGCACATATTGCAGATGCTCTCACATCGATACATATGGAGAAGGCCGTACTGGAGAGGGGAGTGGCATATACAGCCAATCTGTTTATCCGTAAAGAAACCATGGAGAGTGTAGGTTTTTTTGAAGAGCGAACAAGATCAGGCGGTGACGTTCGGTGGTGTATGAGAGCGAATGAAAAAGGTTTTCGCATTTCGTTTTGTAAAGAATCTGTTGTCTATAAATTTCCCAGATCCCTGAAAAATCTCCTTATAAAAAAGATAAGAACCGGGAAAGGATATTTTTATACCTGGAAAGATGAAACAGACAAGCCCATTTGGTTCTATAATTTTTTCAGGTCACTTAAACCACCATCACTGTCAAAGTGGAATCATGATAAAATGAGGAAAAAGGCGATAGACAGCGGAAACAGAACAAAGGTGCGCCTTATACTTTATATGATCGGGATTGTAGAACAGATATCTTTTATTTCGGAGTATTTACGGTATAATCTGGGAAGCCAGAGGGATATTGACAGAAGAGAAGAAGGATATAAATAACAGATGAACAGACGAACCGATTAACAGAGTAACAGAATAAGTGAAGGCAGGAAGGGTTTGGCCATGTAGGCCGGAGAGCCCCTGAATAACAGAGGAACGGATGAACGGATGAACCGAGTAACAGAATAAGTGAAGGCAGCTTTTTGCTAAAGCCATGTAGGCCGGAGAGCTTCTCCGGCTTGGAAAGCCCATGGGTAACAGATGAACGGACGAACCGATTAACAGAGTAACAGAATAAGTGAAGGCAGGAAGGGTTAGTTTATAGTTCAAAATTCTATTGCAATTCCTTCTCTCATATAGCTCAATCGCCCAAACCCTGTTATCTATTTACTCTTTCAATGTAACCGGTTACCATTCAGGGTAATTTGATATGCGATTTTCGATATCCGGTTGCAGATATGCGAAGTATTTAAGATCGAAAATCGGTCATCCCCGATGCGGATTGTTTTGAGCAGATGACCGGTACAGAACCTTAAAATCCAGATCATAAAATGAACAAAAACAGAAAAATTGTGGCCGGACCAAAAAAAATAATGTTGAGTTATTTCAGGTAAACCATTTTCCGCGTTATCACATTTCCAGTGGTTCTTAACACATAAAAATAGACACCGGAAGATAAACCAGTGGCGTCAAACGAAACCTGATAGTTGCCGGAGCTGAGGTTCTGATTCAGAATCGTAGTAATTTTTCTGCCCGACATGTCATAAACCGAGATTTCTACCATTCCCGGTTCATCAATGGAATAATGAATTTTTGTTGAATTGTTAAACGGATTGGGATAATTCTGGTCCAGAAAAAGGACAGGAATGCCTGCCAATGTAGGGAAAACGGTATCATTCAGTTCGAGGTAGCGGATGATGGCTTCCAGGTAATAATAATCTGCATAAGAAGTACCTATATTGCCATGCCCTCTGTGTAAGGTTGATTTTTTCAGGATTGAACTTATTTCATCGTTTAATGTGGAGTATTCTTCCGTCGACAACGAATTGAGAATACGGACTGCTGTGTTAAAATAGCGCATATTGTTGGTAAATGTGTAAAGCTCAAAAAGGCCGGAAGCTGCAATCGCGGCGGCAGAGGTGTCTTTGGTTCTAACCGAACCGTAAGGTTCCATAAAATCATAAATGGGAATATAGTCTGGCGGCAGGTTATTAATAAAATAATTTGAGGCAGAAACAGCGGCTTCCAAAAACCGCTGCTCCCCTGTAAACCTGTAGATCATCGTAAAACCATAAATAGCCCAGGCCTGACCTCTTGCCCAAACCGATTGTGAGTTGTATCCCTGGCGGGTATCTTTCCAGTTGATATTTCCGAAGTCATCGAAATCAACTACATGGTAGGTACTGCCATCAGCTCTTAAATGGTGTTTAAGTGAGGTTTCTGCATGGGTTAAGGCCACATTGTAAAACTTCCTGTTACCTGTTTGTTCAGCAGTCCAAAAGAGAATCTCAAGATTCATCAGATTATCGATGATGACCGGAAAATGGCCAATCCAATCCCATGATTTTATTGCTCCAATCCGGGGATTAAATCGCTGCGAGAGTGTTTCTGCCGCATTTAAAAGTACACGATAGTAGTTTCTGCCTTCCGTGAGGTTATATGCGTTACCATAGCTTGTAAAAATCCTGAATCCGGTATCATGATCATAGGTAATTCCCGAAGCGGATTCCAGATCATCTGTCCACATTACTGCATAATCACGCCAAACTATATCACCTGTTAATTTATACATGTACCAGAGCGAACCGGAAAAAAAACCGCTTGTCCATTCTGTTCGCTTGAGGTATCCGGTATCCCATCTTCCGGATTGCCGATCTGTATGGCCGGGGTGCAAACTGCTGTTAAAGCCTAATTCTTCAAGGGTATGCAGGAGTTTTCTTTGGGCATGCTCAATGGCAGCATCAGCAGATATAAACTGTTCCGGGTTTGGGTTATGAATCTGGGCATTGATCATGGAAGGACACAGTGCAGGAAATGCCACACACAACATAAATAAGATCTTCCTGACCTGTTTCATGGATATGTCACACAAAAAATCAATTGGTTTCAAATTGCTCCTGCAACATCAAAAGCGGAGGAAATGTTAATAATATATCGGGGTCGCTGCATCCCTGATCAATCAGAGAACGGGCTGCCTGATCATAAACCGGTGAATCGAATAAAATTGCAGCAGGGCGAAAAATTTCAACGTATCTGCATGTGTTGAATTCGGGGTTTACTACAAAAAAACCGGCGACATCAGCACCACCCAGATAATTTGCAATGATATCAAGTGCAGGCTTCAGACCACCGTATTCAGAATTTTGCAGATAGGGCCAGTCACGGTCATTCCCGGTCCTGTTTTTTCTGATCAGGGCGATATTCATAAAAGCCCGCAAATTAAAGTAGACATAATGTTGTGAAAGATTGCGTTGCCTTTCAAAGCTCTGGGTCCCATCAAAAGCGATCTGTTTTGCGATCTTTGTCTGGATGGGCAGGATATGCGACGCAGAGTTTAACAGATCTTCCTGTTCGGTAAAAAGAAAAATAGATGCCCGTTGCACATCCATCCACGTTGAAACATTATTACACCATGTATCACTACAAAAAGCATCGGCATTATACCTGCGTACATACCATCTTGAAAAATGATAAAACCACTCTTTTAGCCTGATATGTGATGAATGAGTCCAGTATGCGCTGTCATAAATTAAACCAACTGCTTCAATAACCTGTATAAAATCATTTGCATCAACAATACCCTGTAATTCCCCGGTATTTACACCTTTTGCAACCTGTGCGTGATTCATATTTGGATTCATCCGGGTTGCCTCATCCAGAAACCAGCCATGGATTAATTCCGAGGCTTTGCGTGCGTATAGTTCGTTGTCACTAAAATACCATGCAAGAGAAAGGGTATAAATTGCAGAGGTAACATCAGCCAGTTTCGGGCGGTCATAGTTATAGATTTCCGGGTTCGTAATGCCATCCCGGTTTATGGTGTAAACGCCAGATCCATCGGGCCATAGATACCTGGCAATGCTCATATAATCATGAATGTCTCCGCTTGGCGGAATATGGGTTTTATCGGTAACAAACTGAAAATCATTACGTGCTGCAAGCATATCCGCACCCTCAATCAACCGGTTGTACTCCTGTTGCATCAACGGATCATCCAGATTCGATTTCACCAGATCAAGATGAGATACATTCAGGATATATGGACCGGTATTGGCTACAGAAAAATCCGGGACCGATTCCTGCTTCTCACTGCAGGCGGATAAGGATAGAAAAATTATTGGCACCCATAAAAGAATAATTTTTGCCCGGTAATTCATGGATAGTGCAATAAATTCAAAAGTTTGATATTGCTGCAAGCGTTATTGGTGTTCATGAAAATAATAAGAATTTCGATCTTAAAGTGATTCTGTACAAATATCTTTTATACAGAAAACTTAAAATAAGATAAAAAAATTCGCCAGAATGTTTTTTCCCGATCATCAGGTTTCCTTCCCGATTCTTTCCTATTTTTTTCTGTAATTTTTTCAGTAAACCAGAAAGCTATTGATGAAGGAGATCTCCTGTATTTTTTGCAATATACCGGGTGGAATCACCGTGATTGAAGAAAACGGTTACAAAGGTAAACGCTGCACGCAGTGCGGGTTGATTTTTATATCCCCGCGTCCGTCGCAAGAGGAAATTTCAGACCTCTATGGCCATAATAATGCCCATATCACAGCACAGGAGCATATTTCAGATGAGTATCGCAAACGTTTGTATGCACGTCATCACCTCAGAAAGCTGAATAAATTTGTGAATGGCGGGTATTTACTCGAAATAGGGGCCGGTGCAGGGTTCTTTCTTGATGAAGCGCGAAAACAGGGGTTTCACCCATACGGCCTGGAGTTTAATCCCCAGCAGGCTGAATTCATGAGAAGTACCCTCGGCATACCCTGTGAAGATAAGCCACTGAGCGTGGGTATTTTTGAGAACAAAAAATTTGACGTAATCTATCACTGCGATGTTATCAGCCACCTTTATCATCCGGTTACTGACTTTCAGGTGATGAACAAACTGCTCAAGGAAGACGGAATCCTTTTTTTTGAAACAGGCAATTTTGCCGAGGTTGGCGAATCCTATTATTCGTATATCCCGACCTTTATGTATCCGGACCACCTGTTCTTTATTGGTTTGGATAACCTGAAAGCATTGTTAGAAGAAACCGGTTTTGAATTACTGTATACAAAACGCTATTCCATTCTCCCACAGTTATGGCTGAAGAGAAA
>SKKO01000278.1 GCA_007123715.1 Balneolaceae bacterium
CTCTGCCGGTTCTCCTTCTTCACCCATCAATATCCTGTTGAGAGAGCGTTTAACAGCCGGCATAAGGTCAATGTACCTGCTGGCGCCAACATAAACCAGGCCATTTTCAAAGGGGCCGTCAAGATCCAGGATCATGAGCGGCATCTCACCATCTACAATGAACCAATACTCAAATTGAATGGCTTTCCCGGGTCTGAAATTATTGTTGATGAGGTGACGAATGCTTTGTGTCGGATCACCGAATGCGGCCTGCAGCCGTGAGCGGACTTCAATGGTAGGAATACGGTCAATCGTTGTGGGATTATAAAGCCCCTGCCCGGTCCAGCCGATATTGGCAAACCTCTGCTGAAAAGCCGCCCTTTCTGCCGTTGTAACTTTTCGCAAAACCGGTTCTTCGAACTGCGCGTAAGCCGCACACCATATTAACGAAAAGAAAACTGTGATGATGATTCTTTTTAATGCCATATTGAGAGTTTAAGTATTTATGCTTCGTTATCCATTGCCAGTACAACCAGGAACGCCTCCTGTGGAATTTCGACTGTACCAACCTGTTTCATCCGTTTTTTACCTTCTTTCTGTTTTTCAATCAGTTTGCGTTTACGGGTAATATCGCCGCCGTAACATTTTGCGGTTACGTCTTTCCTCAGTGCCCTGATGGTATCACGGGCAATGACCCTGGTGCCGATTGCCGCCTGAACTGCTACTTCAAACTGCTGCCGTGGGATTAGCTCCTTTAACTTTGCGCAAATCTTTCTGCCCTGGTAATAAGCTTTATCCCGGTGTGTGATACTCGATAGTGCATCTACCTGTTCACCATTCAGCAAAATATCTAAACGCACCAGGCTGCCTTTTCTGTATTCAATAAATTCATAATCCAGTGAAGCATATCCGCGGGTTCCGCTTTTTAGCTTGTCGTAAAAATCAAATACTACCTCAGCCATAGGCAACTCATAGGTAATTTCTACCCTGTTGTTCTGCATAAAGTGCTGATTCACATACACACCGCGCCTTTCCTGGCATAAAGACATAATGGGCCCGATATAATCAGCCGGAGTTATAATACTGGCTTTTATATAAGGTTCCCAAACCGCTTCAATTTTGCCGGCATCCGGCATATCGCTGGGGTTATCCACCTTGATACGATTACCATCCTGTGTATCGACCTCATAACGAACGTTGGGAACAGTTGTTATGATATCGATATTAAATTCACGGTCGAGGCGCTCCTGGATAATTTCCATGTGGAGCATTCCAAGAAATCCAGCCCTGAAACCAAATCCCAATGCTTTCGAAGTTTCCGGCTGGTACGTGAGAGAAGCGTCATTCAGCTGCAGTTTTTCAAGAGCCGTTCGCAGATCTTCAAAATCTTCCGTCTGTGTTGGGAAAATTCCACTGAAAACCATCGGTTTCACCTCTTTGTATCCTTCAATCGCTTTTTCCGCTTTCTTTTTTTGGTGGGTAATGGTGTCACCTACTTTTGCATCCTGTAGTGTTTTCACACTGCCAATCACGTAACCCACTTCACCGGCTTTTAACTCCCCAGTCGGAAACTGCTTGATCTTGAGATACCCCACTTCTTCGGCATCGTACTCTTTTTGCGTGGCCATGAAAAGAATGCCTTCGCCTTTCTTCAATACTCCTTCCATCACCCTGACGTATGCGACGGAACCCCGGTAGGTGTTAAAAACAGAGTCAAAAATAAGTGCTTTTAACGGCTTGTCGTAATTTTGTTCAGGGCCGGGTATTCGCTCAACAATGGCTTCCAGCAATGTATCAACACCTTCACCGGTTTTCCCGGATACGCATAAAATATCTTCTGGACGACACCCGATTAAATCCACAATTTGCTGACTCACTCCATCAGGATCGGCTCCCGGAAGATCGATCTTGTTTAAAACCGGTATAATCTCAAGATTCTGTTCTATAGCCTGGTACAGGTTGGAGATGGTTTGTGCTTCAATTCCCTGAGCTGCATCAACAATCAAAAGCGCACCCTCACAGGCTTTCAGGGCTCGTGAAACTTCATATGCAAAATCAACGTGTCCGGGAGTATCGATCAGGTTAAAAATGTAGATTTCACCGTTCTGCCGTTTATAGTCCATCCGTATCGCATGGCTTTTGATGGTAATCCCACGCTCGCGCTCCAGGTCCATGCTGTCCAGAATCTGCTCCTGCATATCTCTCTCGCTGATGGCACCGGTTCTTTCAAGAAGGCGGTCAGCAAGGGTAGACTTACCGTGATCGATATGTGCAATGATGCAGAAATTGCGGATTTTCTTCATGCGTGTGAATTAAAAAAAACTGAAAATTTTCCAAGCCTTAAATATACAAACTTGGAACGCTGTTTGCATTTAAATGTTATTTATAAGTTTTTACACAACCGTAGTCAGAAGATCGTTAAAATTTGACTATAAGCAGCAACTAACCAAAAAATCTCATGCTGAAAAAATACATCATTCTATCTCTATGCATCCTGTTCTGCACACCGTCACTGATTCAAGGGCAGGTCAAATCATTTCAAGAGGTCATCGGTCATAATATTGGTGACCGTATCACCCTGAGTCATCAGATTCTCCATTATCTTACCTATCTCGAAGAGGCTTCCGACCGGGTGGTTCTTCAGGAAATCGGCATCACATTCGATCACCGATTACAGGTTGCGGCCATACTCACATCACCGGAGAATCATGCCAGACTGGACGAAATCCGTGAACATGCCCAAAATTTGAACGACCCCAGAACAACTGACCGTTCCCGGGCCGATCAAATTATCGAAACACAGCCGGCTATTCTTTACCTCGGCGGATCCATTCACGGATTTGAATTATCGGGCACTGAAGGGGTTCTGAAAATTTTGGAACATTTTACAACAAGCAATGATCCTGAAACCCTGGAACATCTCAGTAATACGTTGATGATTGTAGATCCGGTTATCAACTCGGATGGACGGGATGCCTTTGCCATTTTCAACCACCAGCATAAAGGGCGTGAACCAAATCCTGATCTTGCCGACTGGTCGAACGATTTCACATTCTGGGATGCCCTGAAATACCGCACCAGCCATTACTACTTCGACCTGAACCGCGACTGGTTTGCCCATACACACCCTGAAACACGCAACAGGGCAGCAATCCTTCGAGAGTGGAGACCTCAGGCCGGTGTGGATGCACACGAAATGGGTGCGGAACGTGAATTCTATTTTGATCCGCCCACCAACCCGATATCACCTCTGTTCCCGGAATACACCACCAAATGGTTTGAAGAGTACGGACGTGCCTACGCAGATGCTTTTGACCGGGAAAATATTGAATACACCAAGCGGGAGATGTTCAATTTCTTTTATCCGGCATATTTCACCTCCTATATGACATACCAGGGTGCAGTTGGAATGCTGTATGAGCAGGGATCTTCCCGGGGCTTTGCCTGGCGAATGTCGGATGGCAACATTCGCACACTGGCCGATGCAGCATTCAACCAGTACACCGCGTTCCGTGCCATGATTAAACTTTCGAGCGAACGCCGGGCTGAGCTGCTTTCCGACTATTACGAATCTCACCGAAGTGCTATTGACCAGGGAAACCAGGGAACGGTTCGATATCTCATTAAACAGGAGGGGGATCCGGCATTGGTTGCTGAAGCATTAAATCTGCTCTTAAGAAGCGGTGCAGAAGTGCACAGGCTTACATCCGATGCCTCCCTGAGAAATGTATCCGACAGAAGCGGTACAGGAGTTGGGAATCACACTTTTGAGGCAGGTACCTATCTTATTGAAACCTCACAGCCCAGAATGGCTTTTATCCGAAATCTTCTCGAACCGCATATCCAGGTACCAGAGGAGTTCCTGGAAGAAGCAAGAAGACGGGTAGAAAGAGGCGAAAATCCGCGATTCTATGATATCACCTCGTGGTCTCTGCCATTGCTGTTTAATTTGCAGGCATTCAGCACTTCCGATAACCGTTCCGTATCTGCCGAACAAATTACCGGCCCGGTTTCGAATCCCGGTGGGATGACGGATGAGATTGCCGGGTATGCCTACCTGATCGATGGCAGCCAGGCGAAAGCACTCTCCACGATTATACCCCTCAGGGAAAAGGGGATCCGGCTGCATATTATCTATGAACCCACCCGGATTAATGGAAAAGATTACAGCTCCGGCACACTGGTCGTGCGAACGGATGGAAAAGGCGAATATGTGCATGAAGTCCTGAGTGAGTTGGCCGGACGATTCGACCTCGCAGTAGACGCTGTAGATTCGGGAAGGTCAGATGCCGGATTTCCACCGCTCGGCACTGTGGAAGGTAATCGGATCAAGCAGCCAAATATCGCGTTGCTTGGTAACTATCCTGTATTTGGCTACTCCTTTGGTTGGGCCTGGCATAAACTTGACCGTCAATATGAAATTCCACACACGGTTATCAATACAACTGCCATTGCCTCAACACCGTTAGAACGTTTTGATGTGCTTATCATTCCGGAAGCACCCAATTCTCAGGAAATGCAGCGATATTTGAGCGATGCAGGTATGGATCGTATCAAGAAATGGGTTCAGGACGGAGGAACACTGGTGTCCATCGGATCCGCAACTGATTTCGTGAGAAATACATTGGAACTCGGAAATCTGACTTCCTGGTACGATGACGAGGAAAATGAACATGCAAGCCATGTCACCGTACCGGGCGCTTTTGTCCGAACCTTGCTCGACCATAACGAATGGCTTGTGAGCGGTTATGATGGTGAACTTCCCGTATTAATTAATTCCGCCAGGCTGTACCGGGAAGCAGAAGGTGCGCAATCTCCTGCACGCAGAACGCCGGTAAAATTGACTCAAGGAGACAACCTGAGAATATCCGGACATATGTGGGAGGAAAATCTCGAACGATTGCCTGGAAGTATCTTTCTGTATGAGCAGAGAATTGGCCAGGGAAGATGGATCTCATTTGCAGAGGATGTAAACTTCCGGGGTTACTGGAGAGGAGTTGACCGCTTATTCCTCAATGCGGTCATTCTCAGTCCAAGTGCTCCGTAAACAAAGGGAAACCTCTTATTCTGAGCAGTAATTTACAGGGCATCAGTACCGGGAAATACCCGGTATCATTGAATTTCTGTATCTCAGTGGCAAAAAGAACCTGCCGCAGAGGTACAGAAATTAACAGTTATTATTCTATGTCATGTCAACGATAAAACGACGGGTAAGATATCCCCTTCAGTTTTACTGTTGCCACAACACTACAATCTTGTTTCGTACACGGTACTGGCATACGATTTTTTCTTTTACGATTTAATTTTCGACCGGGCTCAGTAGTTCGATATGAAGGCGGAAAGCTTTCTCTTCAATGGCCATCTCATCATACAATTCCCTGATGAGGTCAAACACCACATCCGTCTCGCCAATTACACTCGTTGATAGATAGTTGACATCTACTTCCACATCATGTTGTGCCAAAAACTCAATAATATCCTGAACCTGTTCTTTCGGATGGTCTGAGTAGAGCGGTATATAGGTAAGCTGTGCAATAGTTTTCATAACATAATAAATTAAAAATCGTTAATCTTAAAATGATCCCGAATGGAACATTTTGATTGAATTGAAATAAAATAGCGTGTAGTCAATTAAAAACCACAACTGAATTGATAAGTATCATGAAAATTTTTCACTCCATTTTATTGGTACTCATCGGTACACTTCTATTTATGGGGTGCGAACAGTCGAATGATACCGATTCTGGAACCCTGCGTGTACTATTAACCGATGCCCCCGGAAACTATGATGCGGTGTTTATTGACATTCGGGAAGTCCGGATTCACAAAAGCAGCAACGCTGATGACGGAGACAGTGGCTGGATAACGATTAACACGCAGCCGATGATTGTTGACTTACTTGAACTTACAAACGGTAAATATGAAATAATGGGTGAGGTTGATCTTGAGCCGGGCCGTTATACTCAACTGAGGCTAATTCTCGGTGATCAAAATGAAGTTGTAATTGATGGCACGGGGCACACACTCAGCACTCCAAGTGCTCAGCAATCCGGCCTTAAATTGAACCTGAACGTCGATATTGAAGGGGGAGAAATGTACACCCTGTTACTGGACTTTGATGCTTCAAGATCAATCGTGAAAGCGGGGCAGTCAGGCCGCTTTAACCTGAAACCCGTTATCAATACGGCCAGACTTGAATATTCCGGTGCTGTTTCAGGCACTGTGGCACCTGCAGATGCGCTGCCATGGGTATATGCAATTGCCGGCGCGGATACCATAAGGGGAACACGTGCTGCTGAAAATGGTGAATTTTTGCTCATTGGCCTTATTTCTGGTACTTATCAGATTGCTATCAATCCATCTGCCGGAGATTATCCGGACAAGAACATTCCCGATGTAGCAGTAAATGCACCGGAAACTACAGATTTAGGTACGCTGAACCTCAATAACTAATAAGCCCCCCTTTATAGAAGTGTCAATCCCTAACATAGCTTGACCAAAAAAACCGTTCAGCTATAACTGCTTTCACTTTCTCTGTTAATCGGTTAATCTGTTCCTATTACTCCTGTTTTGTGCAACGCATGACCTGGATTTGAAGGTTTTGTACCGGTCATCTGCTCAAAACAATCCGCATCGCGGATGACCAATTTTACAGGCCCGGAATTTCCCGAAGGGGTCGCTCTATGCGGTATTCCGGGTGCGGATGCGACAAAGACATAGTTAGTACCGTAGGTACGCCCGATAACATGGTTTGGGGTTTATTCGACAACCGTGAATCGTTCGTGCCTATGGCACTAAACCATTGTTTTCATTGACCTACCCCGGAATACCGCAAAGCGATCCCTTCGGGGAATTCGCGGGGCTATAAGATC
>SKKO01000098.1 GCA_007123715.1 Balneolaceae bacterium
GGGTTTACTGCCTTAGCCCTTGCAGACGCGCAAATAAAACGGATTCTCGATGCGCTTGAATACGCCGGGATAAGGGACCGTACATCCATATTCATAGTATCAGACCACGGCTTTATGAATATAACGCATCGTGTTCATCCCAATGTTTTGCTGCATAAACATGGGTTGATTGAACTGGATGAAAATGGATTTTTTAGTGATGCGAAGGTTCTTGCCATTTCCAATGGTGGTACAGCGATGGTATTTGCCAGAAATCGTGATAGCATGTTGCAGGATCTCAACTTGGCTTACAGCATATTCTCAGAAGCAGAAGGAATTTCACATGTAATAAGGCCTGAAGAGTACCAGGAATATGGGCTGCCGCTGCCGGAAGAGAATGCAAATATGGGGCACCTGCTTCTGAATGCTGCAGATAATTTTTCATTCGGAAATGATATGAGCGGTGTAAATCATATAGAAAAACTGAATGGAACAGAGGGTGCTCACGGATATCTGAACATCATACCTGAAATGGAGACGATTTTTATCGCTTCAGGGGATGGTATCCGCAAAAAAGGTGAACTCGGCAGGATAGACATCCGCTCGCTCGCGCCTACCGCAGCAGCGATACTTGGCCTGATCATGCTGCAAGCGGATGGCCCAGTTCTACAAGAAATCTTTGAGTAGAAAAATCTGCTTCGGGGTTGGGATGCGCTTGATCACCCACATTGAAATGCGGGGTATTGATGTGTGGCATGGCTACGCCAATTTGATATGCGATTTTCGATATCCGATTGCAGATATACGAATTATTTAAAATCGGTCATCCGCGATGCGGATTTTTTTGAGCAGATGACCCGTATAGAAGCTTCATAACAGGGTCATGCGTTGCACAAAACAGGAGGCTTGATTTTTTGGTCCATCTTTGCTGATCCCGATTATATTCACAGAACTTCCAGGGGTAATTTATTGGTTTCAGTAGAGGGTTTAAAACCCTGCGCTTTCAGTGCAGAACTTTAGTGTTTCGGAAAGTATGATTATTGGTATTTTGTGTATATGCTCTAAAATTTCACCACGAATAACTGAAGGATATCATGATATGGCTCATTCAAAAATTCACAAATATATGTATGTATAAAGAAAGTTATCGATGGCTTATGGCCGCTCTTCTTGTTTTTGCCGGGTGTACCCTTGAGGAAGAAATCGTTACATCCGGAAACCCGCTTTTTCCCGGCTGGTATGCCGATCCGGCTTCCATTATTGTCGATGATACCTACTGGATATTTCCCACCTGGTCAGATCATTATGGAGAACTCAGATATTCAAACCTGACGGATTATCAGATTAAATTGCGGGAAAATGCGATCAACCAGCAATATCTGAAACAAACGTTTCTGGATGCTTTTTCATCAAAAGATCTTGTTAGCTGGGAGAAGCACAAAAAGGTGCTCGATGTGGAACATGTGGAATGGGCTGCCTATTCCATCTGGGCGCCTGCCATCACAGAAAAAGAGGGTAAATTCTATCTTTTCTTTGGGGCAAATGATATCCAAAGCGATGATGAACCGGGTGGTATTGGTGTGGCTGTAGCCGATTCACCGGAAGGCCCTTTCAGGGATTATCTGGGTGAGCCACTCATCAACAAATTTCATCATGGTGCACAACCGATCGATCAATACGTTTTTAAAGATGTGGATGGCCTGTATTACCTGATTTATGGCGGCTGGTCGAACTGTAACATCGGAATGTTGAATGACGATTTTACCGGGTTCACTCCATTCGAAGACGGGTCCATATTCAAATCCATCACCCCGGAAGGTTATGTAGAAGGCCCGTTCATGTTTGTCAGAAAGGGCAAATACTATTTTATGTGGTCGGAAGGCGGATGGATGGGTCCGAATTATCGGGTAGCCTATGCTATCGGGGATTCACCGACAGGCCCGTTTGAGCGCATCGGAACCATTTTACAGGAGAATCCCGAAATTGCAAGGGGCACCGGACACCATTCAGTCATCAACATTCCCGGAACCGATGACTGGTACATTATTTATCACCGGCGTCCGGCAGATACGGAAAATCCGCACCACAGAAATGTGAATATCGAATACCTGTACTTTGATGATGACGGGTATATCAAACCGGTGGTGATTACCCGTGAAGGGGTGAAGAAAAGAACTTTGGATTAAATGACGGGTTCTGATAACTGCGGGAAACACCCTATCAGAGATGACATTAAAAAATTCATGCACCTTTGAGTCATTGTGTATTAGTGGCAAAAACTAAAGGTCTGCTTTTTTTGTAATTCCACATGGAAACCTGACCGCTTTAGATGCTGAACTTATGAGATTAACCAAGTTAAGCTGACTGAAAATCAAACTTATATTCGGCTGATCGCATCCATAATACCACTTCTCAGACTCTTCCAAACATTATTGAAAAAACCGCTTAAAGAATCCTGCTCCTGGTCAACTTCCCCCTTCCTGAACACTTCATCGTTTTGTATGCTGCTCTCGCGCAAAGCAATCTGATCCATAAAAAATCCAGAAATATACTCGCTCAGGCCCTGGGTATGATCTACCCGGTCGATTTTTTCAAGGCTAAGGCCATCGTAGTGCACCATAAAAAATCCATCAGCATTTTCCCCGGCTATTGTATAATCAAAATCCGCCCGGTAGAGAGTGCCATCCGTTATCCGGATTCCCTCCAGATCTTCAAAAATATGATTAAGCAAAGTTATGTCGAACCTGCCCAGAGAACCGGAGATTCTGGTAACCGGCATATTATTCTCCATCAGGAACCGAAACTCTGCTGATAGTTTGCCATCGTTTTCAAGATAACTGCCAGCGGTTGCCACTACGGGTTCAGAAAAATCAGAGTTGATCGGAGCAACCAGTACTTTCGTTGATGCAAATGTAACAGTTCCCGGCCGTTCGCCTTCTTCGTCAATCTCCGAGTAACGAATATCAGCGTAATGCACAGACAGGCTGTCGCTGTAAAACCCAATGGGAAGGTTTAAAAGCAAATCGTGTGGTTTTGGTTTTTTACTTTGCTCGGGATCTTCAGGGATGCGTTTATCCAGCGTAACATGGAGATCAAGGGAGTCAACGGAGATATGAGAAGCCGAAAACTCAGACCCTTTTTTTATCTTTGAGAAATCTGGATTTTGAACACGAAACCCAGACAAATCAACTGAAAAGTGATCGGTGCGATATTCAAGCGAAGCAAAATAATCCTCAATAGAATAGTTCGAAAAGAGTTTTGCCTGTTCAAGCTCAATTTTTTCACCCGCCTCACTGATGTTAATGGATGTTGCATTCATCCGATAGCGATTCTCCCAAAAAGTGGCATCTACTTCTGCAATAGATATTTCAATATCTCCGATTTCTGGTGCATCATCACAATTGGGACAGTCAGCTTTTGTTATGACGGGGCCAAGCTGCACATCCAAACCAAGCATTTTGCCTTCGCCATCCCCTCCGATTTTAAAGAGTACTTCTCCGTTGTGTAAGCTGACTTCTCCTAGCCAGATGTAAGGAACGTTCTGGCCGTTAACGTCATTTGCCTCCTGATCTCGGTCTGGAAAAGCCGTTTGATCAAGGGAAAAATTTCGTACCAGTACTTTTTTTATGGATATATCTCCTCTAAGCGCGGGTATTAGACCGATTTGTTTGAATTGAACCTGCTCTCCATTAAACAGATATTGTCCGGAAGCCGCTTCAATGGATATATCCCTGAGCCCCAGGCTGCGTGAAAACAGATTAAAACGCGCTTCATTTATGCTGACGTTGTATTCCGCTCCAATAGATTCATTGACATATCCGGCCACCCGGTCGCCATTAAAGTAATAGCGGACAAAAAAATGAGTGGTCAGAAAAACAACCGCCAAACCAACAATAAAAACCAGTAGTGATTTTTTCATGGTGAGAAAGGATTATAATTGACAAAATTTAAAGGTTTGTAATACTGATACAGTTGCATTCTTAAAAATACGGGATATTTATAAACTTATTTTGTTCCAAAAAAAAGAAGGAGAAGGCACCAAGTTTTTAGCCACTAAGGCACTAAGACACAAAGGTGCACGAAGAAGGATTGGACTGTATTCATAGCCATAAACTTTAATATTGCCCCAATTATACACCGTTGTGCCTTTTCCCAAAGTGATCCTTGCGGGAAATATCGAGGGGAGGTAAACTGAGTAAAATACAATTGCCGTCTGCTTTAGCTGACGGATTGAAAAGCTTCCGAAAAACAGACCCCGAGCGAGGATTTCAGGAACATGAGAAACCTGGCCGAGGGGTTCATGGAAAGAATGTGTTCCGAAAGGATGCCTTTGGCATTGAATTGTTGTATGCCGAGCGTAAACAAATTTCTCATCGGTAGGGATTGCTTGAATCAAATTTCACCCATCTCATATCAGGCTGCTTTTTCAAAACGTTTTGTACAGATATGATTTATACTATACATTCTGATCAAAACGGATTGAAAAATATAAAAACTGTTATTACTAAGAATATTTATGTACCGGCCATTATGAAATGTTATGTTTTGATTATAGCTTTTTCCATCGTTCAGGTTTCGGCATCAATTGCTCAGGGTGCCATGGTTATTATGGAAACTATCACATATAAAAATGTGGATAATACCGAACTGGCTGTTCACATGTTTTATACCGATTCAGCCAGGCAAAGAAATGATAACACGGCAATTGCTTTTTTCCATGGCGGAGGCTGGGCTTATGGCGATCCAGCTGAATTTCATGAGGCATGCCGGAGGTTTGCAGGTAAGGGGTATGTGACTTTTTCCTTTCAATACAGGCTTTCAAAGAATGCTGACGGAACCTATCCAAATCCGGATATCACGCCAATTGAAGCGGTAAAGGATGCCAGGTCTGCAATCAGGTGGTTAAGGGAGAATGCGGAAATGTTGAACATTGATACCGGAAAAATTGTAGCCGGGGGGCAATCGGCAGGAGGGCAGCTGGCGCTCTCAACTGCATTGCTGGATTCGATCAACGAAGAGTCAGATAATGTAAGCATCAGCCCTGTCCCAAACGCGTTGATCCTGTTTTCCAGTAATGTGAATACCCTGGAGCCCTGGATTGAAATGCTGTTGGGAGATCGCAGGAAAGAGATATGGAGTATCTCTCCTTATCATAACCTTAGGGAAGGAATGCCGCCGGCGATTGCTTTTCACGGTGAGGAAGACAATCAGGTTCTTCCCTATATTGTGGGCTTTTTTAACCAAAAAATGAGTGAACTGGGAAATTATTTCGAATTACACACCTATCCGGGACGCAGGCACTATCTCGGGGAAGGCAATGAAAAATACTCCCGCTATTTCGATGAGGAAATTCTGGAAAAAACCGACCTGTTTTTGGAAAGCTTCGGTTTTTGAAACCTCTCATCGCTTATTCGTCTGACGATTGCTTTTATCGTCTGACGAATCGACTTCCCAGACATAGAAACATGTCAGAATAAAGTTCATGAATTCAGCTGAATCGACTTCCCGGGCAATGAATAGCATCCTCGAAAAATTATGAAATGCTGACACCCCGCTGTTTTGATATTCACATGTAGCACTGTTTTATATTTTTATAAATGGAACAATTGCGTGTTTCTTTACTCAGGGTTTTGTTTGATCGGCTAATACGCATATTCAGAATAGAAAATGAGCATAATAATAAGAATGACTGTAAATCATCTTTTAATAAGAACATAAAATATCAAAGAAACTAAATGAAAAGAATTCACTGAACATATCCCGCCAAAAAATGATTTTCAGTTCAGCACAGATTCTTTACATTCCCATGTAAAGTCCAAATGTATATATCATTATGCAGGTAAAATGGATTTAAAACATTTTTTGAAATACACAGATCCTAAAATCATAGGCAGAGGTTTTGCTTATCTTTCCGGTGGAGCGGTGAAAGATCTATATGAATCAGCCACGGGTATGTGGCTTGCGAAGGTTCAGGGAACAAGGAATTACAAAGTTGAGATTCGCCTCGATGACAATTTGATCATCGACTGGAACTGCAGCTGCCCGTACGATCATGGTGATGTCTGCAAACATGTGGTTGCCGTTCTATATGCCATCGAGGAGGAGTTGGATCCTGGAGAATTCATATCTCAAAAACCGAACCAGAGGAAAACGGAGAATGAACAGATTCAGGAAATTTTTCAAAACGTAACCAAGGACGAACTCCAGAATTTTATCGAAGAGATGTTTCGGGCCGATTTGTCCATGAGGCAACGATTTCTCGTTCATTTTTCAGACCGGATTGCAGAGGAAGACCCTGAACAAAAATACCGGTCGCTGATAGATCACTGCTATATGGCAGCCGAGGGGGAATTTGGTTATGTCGATTACTATCCGGCTTCTGAATTGGATGATACACTTCATGAACTGAATAAAAAAGCAGAGGAACTGTTTTATGGCGGCAACAACCGGGAAAGCTTTGCCATATGCAAAGTGATTATTGAAGAGGTTACCGGTCTATTGGAATTCATAGATGATTCTGATGGGGGAGCATGGCATTCTATTGAGTCAGCCTTTGAAACCCTGAATAAGCTGGTGATTAAGGCAGACAATCAAATTAAGAATGAGTTATTTGATTGGTGTATGGATGAAATTTCGAAACCTGTGTATGACAAGTATGGAAGTGGAAGTTATTATTTTCTTTACCTTTTTCCCGATATTATTCATAACGGTGAGCAGGAAAAGCGTTTTTTTGATCTGATTGAAAGGCGAATTGGTGTGCAGAAGGCTAAAAGCTTTCCTGAATACGGAACCGGAAAACTGATCAGGGCCAAAATTGATTATCTTGATTTGAAAGGGAGACAGAAGGAGAAGGATGCCCTTGTTGAGGCATACAGCTATATACCCGATTTTCGTGAAATGAAAATTGAACGTGCGTTAGAACTGGGCGAACATCAGGAAGCGGTTCAGCTCTGTTTGGATGGCATTGAAATTGCCCGGCAAAATAATCATTACGGAGTCGTAAATCGTTGGCGTGAAAAACTGTTTCAGATCTCAGAGTCAGTCGGAGATACAGCCGGCGTCTTAAAGTGGGCGGAAGTCCTGTTTTTTGAAAATTATTACAGTAGAGAATGGTACCGAAAACTGAAAGCTGCATGGCCGGAAAAGTCATGGAAGGAAAAAAGCGAAGAACTTATTGCCAGAATTCAAAAAGAGAACAGCAAGGGATGGAGATCAGGCACGGATTCACTGGCAGAAATATTCATTGAGGAGGGATTTATCGGCAGGCTGTACGAGCTGGTTGTACGTAATGGGTCAGACATTGGGTTTGTGAGGAGGTATGCAGGTGTTTTGAAAAAGTCATATCCGAATGAGATCCTCGGTTTATATGAAAAAGCGGTTAGAAAATATGCTCAACAAACCGGCAGAAACGTATACAGAGAAATAACATTCCGGGTAAAGGAAATGAAAGAGATAAAAGGGGGTAATGAACAGGCTGATAATCTATTGAAAGATCTATTGCTGGAATACCCAAACCGCCCGGCTATGGAAGATGAGTTCAAAAAAGCATTCCCGATATCAATCCGGCCGTTTTAATTGATTTTATTTAATTATGTTCAGGGTCAATCAGCTTATAAAAAATTACCAAACTTAACATGCAGGTAATAGTATGAGTTACAGCAGGCGCGATTTTATCAAAGGATCATTGGTTTTGGCGGGAGGGCTAATCTTACCTTCTGGTATGATGAGCTGTACAGACGGGAGTCAAAAAGACAGATATGATATCGTGGTATACGGCGCCACCTCCGGAGGCATTATCGCCGCTGTGGTTGCGGCCAGAAAGGGGTATTCCGTGATTCTTGTGGAGCCGTCCGGCCACCTTGGGGGGTTAACGACCGGAGGGCTTGGGGCAACCGATATCGGTCTCGAAGGTACAATTGGGGGGATGTCGCTGGAATTTTATCGCAGTGTGCGTGAGTATTATCGGTTTGATGATACCTGGGAGTATGAGAGCCGGAGTGAGTATATGGAGCGCAGCGGACAGTTTTTTCAGCCTGATCGTGAAGGGATGTTCGGGTTTGAACCTCATGTTACTAAAAAGATCTATGAGGATATGCTGCAACAAGCCGGAGTTCCGGTGGTCATGAACGACAGGATTGTATTGGGCAGCAGAGGTATTGAAAAAAGGGATAATAAAATCACGGCCATCATCACCGAAAAGGGAAGTGTTTACCGGGGGGATATATTTATTGACGCATCCTACGAATGTGACCTGATGGCCATGGCCGGTGTATCGTACCATGTAGGCCGTGAAGCGAATGCAAAATATGATGAAACCCTGAATGGCATACAGGCTGTCCAAACGCACAATCACATCTTTCCGGGATTCGTTGACCCTTATATTGAACCGGGAAATGCTCAAAGCGGGATTTTACCGGGGGTTCATAATGGAGAACCGGGGGAGGAGTTTTCAGAAGATCACCGCGTGCAGGCATACTGTTTTAGGATGTGTTTAACCGATGAACCGGCAAACCAGATACCATTTGAGCAACCGCATGGCTATGATGAACTTCAGTATGAACTGCTGTTCCGGAATTTTGAGGCAGGGGAAAACCGGATTCCCTGGCTGCCTGGAGGAATGCCAAACCGCAAAACAGACACCAATAACCGCTGGGGATTTTCTACCAATATGGTCGGTGTGAATTACGGATATCCGGATGGGGATTATACAACCAGGGAGGAATTGATCGAGATGCAGGAACACTACCAGCGGGGACTGATGTGGGCACTGGTAAATCATCCACGCGTGCCTGAACCGATTCGGAATGAAGTGGTGCGGTGGGGCCTGGCTGCCGATGAATTTATCGATAACAACAATTGGCCCACACAGATCTATGTACGTGAGGCTCGTCGAATGATTGGCGAATATGTGACCACCGAGCACGACTGCCGGCGCATGCGAATCGCCCCCGACCCGGTGGGACTGGGCTCATACACTATGGATTCACATAATGTTCAGCGATATATCACCAAACAGGGATGTGTTCAGAATGAGGGGAATATTGAAGTTTCCCCGGGTGGCCCCTATGCGATATCTTACCGGTCGCTGCTTCCGAAACGCAATGAGTGCGCAAACCTGCTGGTTTGCACAAATGGAGTCTCTTCATCCCATATCGCTTTCGGCTCTATACGTATGGAACCGGTTTTTATGATGCTGGGGCAGTCGGCTGCGGCTGCGGCTGTACTTTCACTGCAAGACGGGGTTGACCTGCACGATATCGACTATCCAAAACTGGGGAATCGGTTAATCGCTGATGGCCAGCGGCTTGATATCGATACGGACCAATATCCTCCCTTGCCGCCGGGTACGGAGCCGCTAAGGGAAAGATGGCGTTTTGGCGGCGAACCTGACCCGGAAAGGGGGTGTGTGGTGACTTGTGAAAACAGACAAGCGGGGGAATAAACAGAGAAACGGATTAACAGACTAACAGAACAACAGAATAAGTGGGGGTGATAAACCTAACCTGCGGGCTTACTTTAAAAACACTTAAACTGTTCTTTTATTCCTTTGTTTTCTGATTAAATAGTAACACAGAAAAATAGCCACTACCGGAAAAATAAAAATCAAACTTTCTCCTGTTAATCTTGTAAAACTTTGAATCACATGGATAAATGCATTAAATAATCATAGTCCATCTGTGCCACCCCAAAAAATTATAGTAAATCAAACAAATCAGAGTCAAAAAATATCACAGTCCATCATGGCATTCACACAAATCACAGTTCAGACATTCCTGGCTACAAAGTGAGTGTTTCCCTTTACCCGGAACAGGGTATTGGCCATGGTGATGTACTGGTGGCCAAACCGGTTTTTAATTTCGTCAACCGCTTTGTAGCGGGCGGTTTGCTCGGCCTCATCGGTAAAAAAGAGGTTTAGCTGGCTGGTTTTGTCGATCTGATGGGTGCCCAGAACGAGATTTCGGATTTCCATCTTTCCTGCGGCAGCCCGTTCAATGGCCGGCATAATGCGGTTCATGCAGGCGGCGAACACATAATCGTCGATGTTGGTGTATCCGTTGGTTACAAATCGGAAGCCGATTTCCGGAAGGCCTTGTTTGTTAAAGCCAATCATCCCGGAATAGCTGTTTGCGCGGATACGGTAGGAACGCATGCGGTAGCAGAGCTGCTGTACGGCAGCAGCAAATTCCCCGCGGATACGCCACACGTCGCACGATCCCTCCGAAAACGTATGGCCGTAACTCACCCCGTGTTTGGGGGTATAATCTTCGGATATTTCATCCATCACGCGCCCCTGGTCTTTGCCGGTAATGGTGATGAATAGCATTTTCCCGAAGTTGGCCCCAAAGAGGCGGATGAAGGTATGTACATTTCCCTTATCGGCCACGTCGCCGATAGTGCTGTACCCCTCGGCCAAAATATGCTCGTGCCGCCGTCTTCCCACTCCCCATACCTTATCTAATGACAGAGGATAAATATGGTTTCGCTCATCTTCGTCGGTGAGGATAAGGGTGATGCCCCTTGGTTTCTTGAGCCCGCTGGCCAGTTTCGAGTAGGTTTTTGACCGGGCAATACCAACAGTGCCCACGAGCCCGGTTGCCTGAAAAATCTCGTCCTGAAGGCGACGGCCAAACGACTCAATTTCTTTTTGCCCGGCATCTTTGAGGAACGTAAGTTCAACGAAATACTCATCCATGGAATAACGCTCCACCACGGGGGCGATCTTTTTCATGATGCCGTGTACCTGTTCAGAGATAGACGTATAGGCGTCATAATCTACCTGCAGCATACACACGTAGGGGCACAGCTGCCACGCTTCCAGTGCGCTCATGCCGGTTTTGATGCCAAACGCCCGCGCTTCGTATGAGGCGGTTGCCACAATTCCCTTCACAGTGCCGTTCTCTTTTCTCCAGCCCCCGATAATAAGAGGCAGGCCGTAGAGCCGCTTGCGAAGCTGCTCTACCTGGGCGTAGAAACAGGCGAAGTCGAAATGAAGGTAGAGGCGCTCCTTTTTGGAGTTGTACTGGTGCTCGGGATACACTGTGCTGTAGAGTGTAATACGGTGCACATCTCGTCCCGGCTGGTAAGAATAAGATTTATTTTTGCTCATTTTTTCGTTTCCTGTTGATATGTACAAAATATGTGTATAGTTTGAAATGACCAACTGAAAGAATGTGATTTTTTGTTGATAAACGTGGCCGGTTATTCCGCACTTTGATCAGTGCTCTCCCGACCCCGTTAAAGACAAGAGATTCTGAATCAGGTTCAGAACGATACGTTTTCAGGTTACTGTACTACTTTCGTTTCCGGATGTCAGAGATATTTTTTAATACTCATGAACAAATTTCCAATTGTAGAAATGCTGGCGTTTTACTGCAGGTTTGAGCGGCTCAGAAAGCCGGCCTGGAGGCCGGAGTTTGTGCGGCAGATGAGGAGGGTGCGTTCATGCCACAGCAAGGTGGATGGCGGGGTGAAAAAATCGTACTACAGCGTGGAAACACAAACGGACGAAATCGTGGATCTTGTGTACAACGAAGAAGAGCTGACCTGGATGCTGGAACCTTCGGATACGTTTCCTGCCCACGAAGCTGACCGTGTACTTGCACTGATCAAACGGCACAAGCACATGCCGTCGCGTGCACACCGGGTTGTACCGTACCGGTTCGAGATTATACCGAAACCCCTCATCAGCAGGAAAGAGTGGGCCATGGAGCCTCCGCTGGTAAACCGCGTTCAGCCCTACCGGTTTCAGACCGGCAGGATTCCCTCCACCCAGGCCGTGGGCATCGCTACCCGGCATCTGGAAAATGTGATGGTTACCAAACACCTGCATTATGTGGTAGAAACCGACCGGGGCCGTTTCTATCACCTGGTCTATATCCTGGATGAATCGGACTGGCGGCTGATGCAGGAAGTGGATGAGCAATTCTTTTTCGTAAAGTAGAAAGTGCTTTTAAAAAAAATCCGGCTTGTTTTCAGAATCGTTTATCATGACGAACCGTTGAGTACTCACTGCGTTCGCGTTAAATCGTTAAACGGTTGAGTATCCCATTTCATGGGAATCGCTATCGCTCAGAGCGCTAACACGGAATGTTGAACTGTGGAATTGTTGATTAATTGTCCGGCACTAAAATACAATTTAACAGTTCAACGCGCGAGCGCAAGCAGTTTATTGAAACACCCCGCAATTAGTGACCCTGAATGTGGCCGGGTTATAATTTTCAGGCCTGTAGTCTTTCGGTGTTTTATCTGCCACACGCTGGAAAGAATGATAGCCGAAACGTGTGGCGCCATAGGTTTCTACAATCTCACCATTCGGGTCTATCGTAACCGGGCGCCTGTTCAGTTGCAGGTAGGACGTTTGAACCCGTGCCGGCGCCCTGTTTTGCTGATTGTCCCACCGGGGATAGCGCGTGTCTTCACCCTGGCAGGCGTATATGATTTCGAGCCGGTCATTGAAGCTGAGATGATAAAAAGGGTCATCCCCAAGCTTTCTTACAACCCGTTCCGGATTCAAACGAAATGAGTTTCTTCGATAGGTGCCGTGCATATCCTTTCTCTGTTCATATAACAGAAATCCGTTTTGACGAAGCTGCAAATGGCTTAATGACAGTAAAAAGTGACGCAGCGATCCTTCGAATGCTTCCTCACGATTTTTTTTCCAGTATTCAGCCTCCTCTGCATTGGCCGGGGTCATGTCTTCAAAGTAGCTGTCGCCCGTCCAGCGCGTCCGGCTGCTACTGTGGCGGAATTCCTGTATATGATATACGATACGGTAACCGAGTGACAGGTTTTCAATGATAAGCGGTGCCATTGCTTCTGCCTCAAAAAGGCCCCACCAGCGCGAATTGAATCTCAATACTTCCGGGTTCAAAATGGTGGCATTATCAGCCAGGGGGGTTTCACCGAGAAACAGCCTTTCAAAGCGGTTTAGATATCTTTCCCAGCGTCTATCGGGATTTCTCACATAAAGTTCATTCATCCTGTATATTACCGGTTTCAATCTTCTCATATAGGTTCTCTCTTCTGCTTCGCGGAGTACAATTTCAATTGGTGCCCTTTCATAACCGATGATGGAAACAACAAGGCGGTAGGATCCCGGCGGAATACGGTCGATGTAAAACCTTCCCGACGGATTGGTTACGGTTCCGATTCTTGTACCTGATAAAAAGACGTGTGCCCCGTGCAACGGTTCCCCGGTTATATCATCAACAACCCTGCCTTGGATCGTAGCTGGTGACAGGGATTGGGCACAGGTTTGGCTGTAACATAAAACAAGTAATGTAATACCAAAGAATGTCGAAATACTAAAGCGTTGCATAATACCACCTGCCCATTCAGGAACCATTCAGGAAGTAGTAATTTAATGCAGCGAGGGAAATAATCAAGATCAAAATGAAATTTCATTCCTGCTGTATATCCAAATACAATAAAGGCTAATCCTGAAAGGAAGCCTGATTCAATTCATTCCAGTATCGATAACTTTTTTAGCACTTGTAAATTGTATCACAGGGACAATTTTTTGGCTGTGTTGATCTGTCAGAGCCGGGCAGGTTTGATCTGCTCTCTTTGTGCCGGGCGTTGATATTATACTCCTCCGGGAGTTCAATCGAACACGAAACCCCGCATCCCGGATACACCACCCAATTGAATTTAAGGGGAAGTCGTTTTTCAGATGTCTTAACAATTCTTGAGGAATTGAAATATCAGCCAATTATATGAGCCTGAAACAAAAAATTTGAATATGGGTTTAAATTATCGGTAAACCATTCAAACCTTTTGAATTTTTTTACGTCTAACTAAACAAATTAATGAAATTCCGTAGCTGGAAAGACTGATGAAAAACAGTCATACCAAATCCCGGGTGAAAGGACGCCCGGGATTTTTTTTATCCAAGCCCGGATTTTTTAAAAAATTTGTCGCTTTAAAAGACAGCTGATACGGATGTCATACGTTGCAAACCTGCAAATGCTCTCTTTTACCTATTGTTTCGGCCATTTCAGTAAATGAGGAATATTGAAATGAATGCACATCAAAAACGAAAAGATCATCCAGACTAAAACAATGAAAAATCAGGGTATTCTTGTTTTCAAATGTCCTTGTTATAATTTGGTTGTCTATCTTGGTGCAGTCGCTTACTTTGACCGGGATTTTCGCAAATCGGAATTTTATAAGTTTTATCCAGTTTGGGGTTATATTCAAACTTCGTAAATCTCTTTGATTTACTCAAATGTGAAGATTCTGACGATTTTTTATTCAAATAAGAAGTTATTCCGGAATCGTGTTTTAAATCCCTTGTACGCTGTCTCAGGTTGGAATCATTAATTTGAAATGAAAAACAGTACCTGCAGAAATATTTAATAAAAAATATCAGAAAACATGACTATACCCTCACTAACGAAACGCTTTTCAGTAAATGGCAGAACGTATTCCCTTCCTTCACGGCCTGTTGTTGTGATCTGTATTGATGGCTGTGCGGATGAATATCTTGACACCACCCTTGCACACGGACGGATGCCACACCTGCAAAAGATGGCAGTAAACGGTTATCGCGGAATGGTTCGTTGTGCACTCCCCACATTTACCAATGTGAATAATTCATCCATCGTAACCGGGGTGCCGCCGTCACAACATGGTATATGCGGTAACTTTTTTTATGACGCTGAAAAGGATGTAGAAATCATGATGAATTCATCTGAATACCTGCGCAGCGAAACTATTCTGGGGGCAGCTGCAAGCTCCGGCAGAAAAGTTGGTGTAGTTACCGCCAAAGAAAAACTGAGAAATATTCTTTCGCATAACCTGGAGGGTATTGCTTTTTCTGCTGAAAAAGCCGCACAGGCTGCCCATGAAACGCATGGTATTGAAAATGTGGAAGAGGTTGTGGGATATAAAACCCCGCAAATTTACAGTGCTGAGGCCAGCCTGTTTGTACTGAGAGCAGGAGTGGCCTTACTTGAAAATGGCCTTGCTGATTTTCTGTATTTGTCCCTCACAGACTATATGCAACATACATATACACCGGATACACCCGAATCGCTTGATTTTTACGAGAAAATGGATGTTGAGTTTGGCAAATTACTTGGTTTAAATGCTGTAATCGGGGCTACCGCCGACCATGGCATGAATGCAAAAGTGAAAGAAGACGGTTCGCCCAAAGTACTTTACATTGAAACCATGCTCAATGAAAAGTTTGGCAGCGGCTTCAGGGTTATTTGTCCGATTACCGATCCCTATGTAAAACATCACGGTGCTTTGGGATCGTATGTTGTGGTTCATATGGATAACCCGTCAAAAGCCCCTGAAGTCAGAGAATGGCTCGCACTGCAGCCCGGAGTTACCGAGGTTTACGATAAAGAATCAGGATGCAGGATGCTTGAACAACCTGCCGACAGGACAGGAGACCTTATGGTGCTTACAGGCCGGGATGTGGTTGCGGGAAGAACTCCGGCTCACCATGACCTGGATGCGCTTGACGGAACCCTGCGCTCTCATGGCGGCCGCTATGAAGAAATGGTGCCCATGGTGATTTCAGATCCCTTAAATGATGAATACAAGCGTAAAGCAATGGGTGATCCGCGAAATTTCGATATTTTTGATTTCACACTAAACGGCACTGTTAACTAAATACATAATTGATGATAAATTCCGATCAATCATTTCCCGGGGCGAAGAATCTTGCAGCAGACATCCATCTTTGCAGCTATGTTGCGGGTAAGCCGGTTCATTCTGATCAAAAACTGGAAGTGACCAATCCCTACAACAACAGTATAGTGGGCACCGTGACTGAAGCAGGCAGGGAACATGTGGAGCAGGCTGTTTCGGCGGCTCTGAATGGTTATGAGCCCATGAGCCGTTACGAGAGGTTTTCAGTGCTGGAAAAAGCGAGACAGATGTTGTCAGACAGGCGTCAGGAGTTTGCTCATTTGATTACGGCAGAGTCGGGACTCTGTATCCGGGAAAGTATGTACGAAACCGGGAGATCCAGCGATGTTTTACACTTTGCAGCAATCGAGGCATTGCACGATGATGGAGAAATTTTTTCCTGTGATGTATCTCCAAATGGGAAAGCGAGAAAAATATTCACTGTACGTGAACCACTGAGCCTGGTAGTTGCTATTACCCCTTTTAATCACCCGCTTAACCAGGTGGTTCACAAACTCGCCCCTGCCATTGCTGCAGGCACACCGGTTATCCTGAAACCATCAGAAAAAACACCCCTTACTGCCATAAAATTTGCGGAACTTCTTTATGATGCGGGTTTGCCGCCTGCCATGTTGTCCGTGCTCCTGGGGGATACCGGTGAAGTTGCGGAGCCACTGGTGCGACATCCGAAAGCTGAACTTGTTTCCTTTACCGGAAGTGTAGCCATTGGCAAACATATCGCAAATATAGCGGGGTATAAAAAACTGGTACTGGAACTTGGAGGGAATGCTCCCCTTATTATCCTGGATGATGCCGATCTTGATATGGCCGTTCAGCTTGCAGCCGAAGGAGCATTTCGCAACAGCGGCCAGCGTTGTACGGCCGTTAAGAGAATCCTGGTTTCCGAAGCAATTCTCGATGCGTTTACAGAGAAATTTATTGCAAAAGCAGGTGAGTATACATTTGGTGATCCCACTGACCCTAATACCCGTATTGGAACCGTAATAGATGAGCCGGCTGCTATATACCTGGAGGATGTTGTAAACAAAGCCGTGGAACAGGGAGCAGAAGTTTTGCTTGGCGGTAAACGTTATGGGGCACTGCTCGAGCCGACAGTGATCTCGAACGTACCCCGTGATGCTCAAATGGTGGTGAAAGAGTCTTTTGGCCCGCTGGCGCCTATTCTTTCATTTAAAGATGTTGATGATGCCATAGAATTGGCCAATTCCACAGCCTTCGGGCTGTCGTCCGGTATCGTGACGAATAACATGGAAGCCGCACTTCGATTTATCAGGGAATTAAAAACAGGCACGGTTAATATCAATGAAGTGCCCGGCTACAGAATTGAAAAATCGCCGTTTGGAGGAAGAAAAGATTCCGGCCTTGGAGTGAAAGAAGGCGTTATTGAAGCGATCAAAAGCTTTACTTTCGTAAAAACGTTTTCGCTGCCTTGGGGATAGAATAGGTTTTTAGCGTCAGGATATCATATAAGCCACTTCGTTTACATCTAAAAAGTGGCTTATATGAGTATGAAATTGTCGTTCGGTAATCAGTGTCTCAGTCTAACGGAATTTTTGAGCTATTCACACTGAGCCATTCGCGGAAAGATTTTAATTCGGGGTTAAGTTTTTTCGAACGATTTACATCACGAGTGGAATTGCACACCTCATCGAAATCTCGGTAGAACTGGAACATATTTCCAAGATCATCTGATCCGGGAAACCCGAGGGCTCTGAATTGATCCGGCGTCATTTCATAATAAATCACCTTTTCACCAAGTGCTTCAGTCAGTGCTTCTGCCATTTCAGTGCATGTTAATTGATCTCCTGCTATGCCTATGGTTTGTCCGATACCTTTATCACCCTCTTTAAAGATGCCGTAAGCGCACTTGCCGATATCATCTGCGGAAATTCCGGCCATCTTTTTATCCCCCAATGGGAAAGCGATTGCCAGGATTCCATCTTCACCCCGTTTTGGCCCAAGGCCGAAATGGATCATATTGTCCCAGTAGAATGAAGCGTAAAGGAACGTTACAGGAAGATTCCGTTCGGTGAAGAATTTTTCCGACTCACCTTTGCCATCAAAGTGCGGCACCTTGTACTTCCCGTTCAGTGTGGGCATACTGTCATCATCCAGCGGCACCCAATTGCGTGTGTCTTCCAGAGAAGACCATATCACATGTTTCAACCCGGCTTCATCTGCTGCTTTTGCCATTGCAGAGGCTTGATCCATCTCTTTTTCAGGGGAGAAGTGATCCCAGAAAAATGTAACAAAATAAGCACCATACGCTCCGGTTAGCGCACTTTTTATACTTTGGTAATCATCGATATTGCCTTCAACAACCTCAGCACCTGCAGCAGCTAGCGCTTTAGCTTTATCAGAACCGGGATCTCTTGTAACCGCGCGTACAGAAAATTCTCCGCCCGTGTCATTTAATATCGCTTGTACCAACCCGCCACCCTGTGAACCGGTGGCGCCAAAAACCGTGATCAATTTTTTATCAGACATGTTTTATATGATTTATTTTAATATTGAACTAAATATACACTATTACCGTGAAAATCAAAATCTGCATACAGTAAAATTAAAAAGGAATTCAGCAGTGGATTCAGGAGATATGATCCGCTATTTTACAAATGCTACTTGTTTTATTTACCATAAATACACTAATTAATAATCGGGATGTACAATGTCTAAACTATCCACCTTATCGTTTGTCTTCTTAATGTCAATAGCCATGATTTTATCCGGATGTGCTGATGAAAGTGAAATCAACCAAACAGATGGCAGCGGAACTGCTGATGATAAAGAAATAATATATGTTGGCACCTTTGCCGGTGAGGAAAGTGAAGGCCTTTATGTGTATGCTTTTGATCGTGAAAACGGTGCCATGTCGCATATCCAGACGGTCACGAACAGGCCGGGGCCTAATTTTCAGGCGATTCATCCCACAAAACAATACTTGTTTTCGGTAAGCGGCGACCGTTTTTCAGAAAACGAACCTTACGGCACACTCTCCGCCTACAGAATAGATCAGGAAACCGGGATGCTGGAGCTCATCAACGAACAATCGGTGCAGGGCAGGGGCACGGCGCATGTAAGCGTGGATCCGCTCGGGGAGTTTGTATATGTTTCCAATTACAGTGAGGGCAATGTGGTGGTGTTCAGGATCGGGGAAGACGGTTCTGTATCAGAGGCTGTGGATTCGGCAGCCCATGAAGGCAGCAGTGTGAATGAACGGCGCCAGAGAGCTGCCCATGTACACTCGGTGATTCCGTCAGCCGACGGTCGCTTTATCTATGTTTCCGACCTTGGAATCGATCAAATCAAGATATACGAAGTAAATCGTGATTCGGGGAAACTAGCACCCGCGCAAATTCCCTATTTTGGAAACGAACCGGGAGCCGGGCCGCGCCATTTCGTAATACATGAAAATGGACGGTTTGCCTATTCGGTTGAGGAACTCACCGTTACCGTTGCTGCTTTGCAGGTTGACCCCGACACTGGTGCCCTTGAACAGATCGAACGCTACAGCCTGCTGCCCGAAGGTGTGGAACCTGATGATTCCATGAGTGGTGCTGATCTTCATATCTCTCCCGACGGACGCTTTCTCTATGTAAGCAATCGGGGAGGGGGACAAGATCTCATCGCCATTTTTGAAATCAATACCGAAAATGGTGAGCTGAGTGTTGCCGGGCATGAACCCACAAGAGGGGTTCACCCGAGAAATTTTATGGTGGATGAAAAAGGCGAATTTCTTCTTGTGGCAAATCGTGACGGGGATCATGTAGTGATTTTTCGCCGTGACCGGGAAACCGGCCTGCTTGCATTCACCGGGAATGAAACCCGGGTTCCTGTAGCGGTTTGCGTAACTCAGCTGATTCTGGATTGAAAGATTTAAAACATCAGGAGCTTGCAGGTCCCGAACCTTTTCAGCGGTTACAGTTTCACTCTTCTGAAATCCTACAAATTTAATCACAGGATGAAATTTTTACCGCTGTGTATATTAATAGCCTGGATGCTTTTTGTTCATACGGATGATTTTTTATCAGCCCAGACGGTAACGGGACAAGAGCACCTGGATTCCGATATTGCCGAACGTTTCAGTAAAATGGATCGCCGCTCAAACTGGGAATATGTACGTTCCCGGTTACTACTCTTCACAACCTTTCATACTCAGGGGATGGCGAATGTGAATGGCACCTGGTATTTATCAACCGTAGAAATAATGGAACATACCACACCGATTGTGGATAACCCGGATGTTGACCGAACTCCGGGCCAGGGCAGAGGCTACCTGATTGCTTACAATGAAAACGGAGATAAAATCGGAGAAACAGTACTGGGCGATGGTGACATCTACCATCCCGGCGGTATTGACAGCGACGGCAGTTATATCTGGGTACCCGTAGGGGAATACAGGCCCGGCAGCCGGTCTATTATCTACAGGGTCGATGCTGAAACACTGGAAGCACATGAAGTCTTCCATTTTCCGGATCATATAGGGGCACTGGTGAGGGATACGGAAAAAAACAGGCTTATTGGTTACAGCTGGGGGTCGCGCAGAATTTACGAATGGCCGCTTGACGATTCCCTGAATCTTCTTCATGCCCCCAATGGAGAACATCCACATTATATTTTAAATCCGCAGCACTACATTGACTACCAGGACTGCCAGTTTCTGGGAGGAGCCCTTGCACTCTGTTCGGGTATCTCCAATTATTCCGATCCGGGCGGACTCTACTTTTCGCTGGGGGGAATCGATCTTATTGACCTGGATACCCTTCGCCCGCTTCACCAGTTTCCTGTAGAGCTGTTTACCGGGGGCGACCAACCAAGAGTCATGACACAAAATCCATTTTTTGCAGAAAAATCAGGATGTGGACTGCGGTTCCATTTCATCCCGGAAGATGATGTATCGCGGCATTATGTGTTTGAGGTATGTACGGAGTAAACCGTGAATAGGTTTGCGTAGAGGTTGCGTATAAATTATTATGTCACTGGCATAAATACAAGCAAGTCCATCTTTCAGTGAATGATTGAGAATAATTGGGGAGTGTATAAAGATGAAATAACATTGTGGAAGAATGTAACGATGATTTTTTTGATTTTATGATGGGCTATGATTGTTGGAGGTTATGAATATATTTACAAGGCAAAATATTACGTGCTAATAAAACCAGAGTAATCATTCCATCATACAACTCATAGTTCAGACAATTGACGTTGACAGAAGATACCATAGAACAGCTCGCCATTGAGAAGCTGCAAGCTTTGGGCTATCAATACGTCTATGGCCCGGACGGTGAGAATGCCTGAACGATGATTTTTTTGATTTTATGATGGGCTATGATTGTTGGAGGTTATGAATATATTTACAAGGCAAAATATTACGTGCTAATAAAAACCAGAGTAATCACTCCATCATACAAATCATAGTTCAGACAATTGAC
>SKKO01000039.1 GCA_007123715.1 Balneolaceae bacterium
ACGGAGCTGTAAATGTAGGCCCAAACGGAGAAAACTACCGTACCATCCTGGAAATATTCCGTGATGCCGGTAAAGCCACCGGGCTGGTAACCACAACCCGTATCACACATGCAACCCCGGCAGGTTTTTCAACGAATGCCGAACTGAGAGGAATGGAAGACGAAATAGCGGAACAATATTCAGACCGGAATTATGACCTGTTGATGGGGGGCGGACACCTCCATTTCAGCTCCGGTTCACGTGAAGACGGACAGGATCTTTATCAAAAAATGAAAAATCGGGGTTACGAAGTGGCAAGGAATAAAGCGGAAATGAACCGGGCCGATAAAAGTAAAAAGCTACTGGGTATCTATTTCGATTCACACCTTCCATATACGGTTGACCACGAAAATATCAAAGTATTGAGTGAAAATATTCCCACGCTTGCAGGGATGACCACGGAAGCGTTATCCCGGCTTGAACAAAACGATAACGGCTTTATTCTCCAGGTTGAAGGGGGCAGAGTAGATCACGCCGCACATGGTAATGACGCTGCCGGGCTTGGCTTCGATCAGATTGCTTTTGATGATGCCGTGAAAGTTGTAATGGACTATACCGAAAACCGTGACGATACCCTGGTGATACTGACTACTGACCACGGCAATGCGAACCCGGGCCTGAGTGCACACGGCAGGGGTTACAGACAGTCGCCGGTTATGATGGATACATTGTTGAATTATCGGCGCAGCTTTGAATGGATATACAGCGAACTCGATTTTCAGTGGTCTGAAGACTCACCCCAATATAATGTATCGGCAGAGCGTATTCGCGAAGTGATTGAATATGCAACGAACACACAGATCACGAAAGAACAATCCAAAAAAATTCACACCGCCTTCAGAGGGGAGTTCAGGGCTCCGTATGGCCAGCGAAGAGGGGCAGGAGCTGTAATGTCTGGCGTGTTGGCCAATTATAATGGGATCTATTTTATTAGTACCAGCCATACGGCAGATTATGTGGAGATTGCCGCGTGGGGGCCGGGCAGCGATCAGATATCTCCATTGGTAAGAAACACCGCTCTTTTCGACCTGATGGTTGAAACTGCGGGAGTAGGAGCGTACCGGGAAAGTTGACGATGCCCGAAAACAGAATTCATATTTAACCGATCCGTAGCTGGATACCATACTGCTTTGTTGCAGTTAAACCGAATCCCGGGTAAGGAATTGCCCGGGATTTTTTATTATAACTTACCCGACTAGATAATTTATAATTCTCGAGTGTAAGAATCACTTATGGAATGACTGGTATGGATTAGCTAACCTCAATCCTCTGCCACAAAATGAACATATTGTTTAAACCCGGGAAAGATCAATATATTCAAATCTTCACTTTTGGAATTCCTGATTTAAAGAGGGGCAATGGATTTCCGAGAGCGCAAACTTTCATTTAACTGCCAGCCAGTATTCAAATGTCAAAAAACTTCCGGTTTCATAAAGATTACTTTTCGTTTTTAGCACCCATATTTTTTTCCCTGTCCGTTATTACATTTTCAGGCTGTGATCGCCCAGCAGATCAGCAGCATCAGGCTGCGAAACCCAATATCATTATCATCTATGCCGATGATGTTGGTTATGGAGATATCGGTGTATACGGTTCGGAACTGATTCCAACACCACATTTAGACAGGCTTGCGGCGGAAGGGTTGAAAATGACATCCGCTTATGCAACAGCTGCAACCTGTACGCCAAGCCGGTATTCATTGCTCACAGGAGAGTATGCATTCCGTAACCAGAGAGCCCAGGTTCTTCCCGGTGATGCTCCCCTGTTGATAGAGCCCGGCAGCCATACTCTTCCATCCATATTGGCGGATTCAGGATACCGAACATCCGTTGTCGGTAAATGGCATCTCGGTCTGGGAGAAGGGAATCTGGACTGGAATGGACCGATCAAACCGGGTCCGCTCGAAATTGGATTTCATGAGTCGTTTCTTCTGCCGGCAACAAACGACAGGGTGCCCACCGTATATGTAAAAGGCCATTATGTTTACAATCTAAGTGAAGATGATGATCCCCTACGTGTGAGCTATAGCGGTGATATAGGCAATCTCCCAACAGGAGTCAGCCATCCTGAACTGCTTCGATATGGCGCCGATTTACAGCATTCGGGCACGATTGTCAATTCGATCAGTCGTATTGGCTGGATGGACGGCGGTCAGTCGGCCTGGTGGGATGATGAAGAGATGCCGGTTGTTTTTACCGAACGGTCTAAACAGTTTATCCGGCAAAACCGGGAACACCCTTTTTTCCTCTTCCTTTCAATGCATGAAAGTCATGTGCCCCGTTTGCCAAATCCAATGTTCATTGGAAAAAGCGGTACGGGACTGCTGGGTGATACTGTTGTGGAGCTCGATTGGGTTGTTGGGCAAATTATGGAAGAGCTGGACAATTTGGGGATCAGGGAAAATACGTTAGTAATTTTCACCAGTGATAACGGGCCCATTTTCGATGACGGATATGATGACGGAGCCATTGAAAACGCGAATGGCCATCAGGCAGCCGGGCCGTTCCGTGGCGGCAAATATACGGCTTTTGAAGGCGGAACTCGTTTGCCGTTTATTGCAAGCTGGCCGGCAGGGATTGAAAAGGGTATCGTTACGGATGCCATGTTCAGCCAGGTTGATTTGCTGGCAACCCTTGCCGCACTAGGCGGGGCAAACCTTCCGGAAGGGGCCGGTCCCGATAGCCGGAACTTATTGCCGGTGCTGATTGGCCGTAGCGATGAAGGCAGGGATTATGTAGTGCAGCAGGGGGCAGGAAATCAGCTTTATGGCTTCAGATATGGTGACTGGAAGCTGATTCCGGTAGCTGACAATCGGCCGGGATGGATTGAAAACAAGCACAACTCAAGGGAAAATCCGCTTACAACACCGCAGGTTACCACGTCAGCATACCTGTTTCATTTGAAGGATGATCCCGGTGAAACCAATAACCTGGCCGGCCAATATCCTGAAAAAGTACGGGAATTGACTGAAATTTTCGAAAAGATACTGGAAACTCCGGAAAGAATGTTGGATATAAAAATACCGCATCAAGGTGACTGATGATTTCACCAATAAAGAGTATTGTCTAAAATATCTCATATTTGTAAATCAAATAGATCATACAAAGGGGAGACTACTGGAAGAGTCTCGATGCCGACTGGGACTATTTTGAAACTAATAATGATATTGGAATGGGGCGTTTTAAATATGTTACAAAGGAATGGCAAGCTTTTAATATGCACACACTGTCCGAAAGTGAATTGCGTAAAAATCCTCCTCCAATCAAATAAAGCTAAATAATTTTATCACCATGAACTATTTAAACATCACACCCTATTTTTTAATTTTAATTATCGCAGCATTTACCCTGGGTTGCCAGCAAGAGAAATACATAGGTAACCCGCATGAATATAACACCGTAGATCTTGAGGACCGCTGGGATACCACCCGTGCCCTCGAAAACCCCGATAAAGGATGGTATCACCATATTCTTGACAACGGAATTGGCAAGTACCACATTCAGGATGCTTCCCTGTTCCGGGAATTTCCCGGTATGGACCATCTCTATATCCGTATAGCGTGGGCATATCTTGAGCCGGAGGAAGGGGAGTACGACTGGTCATATATTGATGAGATTGTAGAAAAGTATGTTCCCGAGGGGTATGGTATATCATTCCGAATCTCCAGCAAAGAAACAGGACAGGCCCCAACTTCCTATCCGAAGGATGTTGATGGCGTTGGATACGCGACACCGTACTGGGTGAGGCAAGCCGGGGCCAATGGAAGGGTTCCTGATGAATTTGGGCCTCCGGTTTGGAGCCCGGATTGGGGTGATCCAATATATCTGGAGAAATTGAGTAATTTCCATAAAGCTTTTGCTGAACGATACGACGACAAGCCATGGGTAAGATATGTGGACATTGGCAGCATCGGAGACTGGGGAGAAGGACACACTCACTTCTCTACAAGGATTCCCCCAACCAAAGAAGAAATCATAGCCAATATGGATGTGTACCTGCAGCATTATAAGAATACCCTGATCATAGCCACAGACGATCTAATATATTGGAACAAACCGGAGGCGATCGTAAATGAACTACTGGATTATGCCGTCTCTAATGGCATATCCTTCCGGGACGACAGCCCGCTCGTTGATTATTATGTGGACAACTATCTGGATACGTGGTCGGTAAGCCATGCCCATTTTTTTGAACGGGTGTACCAAGACCACCCCACCGTATTCGAGTTGCAGCACTACCACCACGTGAAGAGGGACGGCAATTGGCTAGGAAAAAACGGCCGTGACATCATCCCCGCCCATGGCGTCAGCGGGGCCGACATCTTCCGGAATTCGATAAAACTTCTCCGTGCCACCTACATCGGTTACCACGGGTATGCCGAGGAGTGGTTCACCGACAACCCGGACCTTACCAAGGAGCTGCTGAACCTTTCCGGCTACTGGTATTTCCCGAAAAACTTCCGGGTAGAGGAGGCCGGCAGCAGAAACTTTTCGTTTACGATAGGATGGCTGAACAAGGGCGTGGCTCCGGCCTATGCCGCCTACCAGCTGAAAGGTAAACTGACTGAAGCGGGGAATCCCAATAATGTTTTCCTATTTGAAATGGAAGATTCCGGCAATACGGGGTGGATGCCCGACAATTTGCACAGCGAATCATATACAATCCGGGTGGCTGAATCGCTAGAGGGGCCTTTCGAATTTTCAATTCAGCTGTTTGATGAGAAGTCAGGCCGGCCCGTTGAGATTGGATTCAGTGAGGAATTCCGGGATGAAGACGGATATTATAAGATTTCCATAATAACATTTTAGTTTTGAAATATTGGATAAATGGAAACGAAAATTGAATGAACATAACCGTGAAAAATAGATCCGTAATCACCATTATTCTTTTATTTCTCTCAGGACTGATCACCTGCGGGTATAATTTAGAGGTTGAGAAAGAGGTCACAGACAGAGATCCTCTGATATGGCCTTTTAATCAGACCTCAATATGGAATTTACCTATCGGTTCAGAGGCTCAGTATGTTTTTGCCAACATTGAAAGAGCTGAATCGCAGGGTATGACCGTCGATGAAGATATCATTGTTTTAAGGCCGGATGCGCCGTTAACGAATATTTTTATCAATCATGCCGGATGGGACAGAGACAAAAACAGGTGTAATAGGGAGGGCGAATTACTTTTTTCCGCTCCGATACCTGACGATTTTGTGGTGAGTCCGGAAACATGGGATGGGATTACGCCCAACTCTGGTCTTGCCGTACTGATGCCGGATGGACGAACTATAAAACAAACACAGCCCTTCTCCAGGTGTAAGGCGCAAGGTTATGCGACCTCAAAATACTTATTTGAAGATCAGGATTTATATGGAGACGGCCTGTATGGTGCGCATGGTGGCTCCCGGTTGTCAGCTATTGGAGGTGCGTTGAGAGTCGGTGAATTACGGCCGGGTTCAGGCCCTATTCGGCATGCATTAAAAGTGAATCTGTACGCCGCTAAAAATTTATACTATGATGAAATAACAGAAGGGTATCGCTGGCCGGCCCAAAGTTCAGACAGTTATGCGTCTGGTAATTATGGCACAAGACGAAGCACGGAAGTAGTGAAAGAGGTGAGAATGGGAGCGTTGCTGGCTCTTCCGATTAATATGAATCTTGATTCACTGGATTTTGAAACCAGGCCTGCCCGTATTCTTGCGGAAGCATTTCAAAACTACGGTGCCTATATCGTAGATGATACTGCCTGGGATGTTTATGCCATTGTAACGGAATGGGGACCGGATGGACGATTCATTAATCAGTTTGAGGAAGACTGGGGATTTTCTTTTCAACAAGAACATAAAAACTCAGCATGGGGTAGAGACATGGATCGAATATTTTTAAATCTGTACGTCGTTGACAACAACACCCCCTCTTCAGTAGGTGGAGGGGGCGAACCGTTAATGCCACTCGCACCAAAGTTGAAAGAGGAATAATGTTAGGGGGCCAAATTTTTTCACAACTCAGAAGCTTGCATTCGAATTAAACATAAACATCACATAAAATACCGGTAATATTTTCTTGGCAATCAATCAGTAATTAACCAATACAGTTTCATTCCTTAATCATTTTCAATGAATCTTAAATTGCTTTCGTCCATATTCGTTAACCGATTGATCTATCTTTTTGTTTTTACAGGAGTTTTAATAACAGGACTTTCTTGCCAAAAAACTGAAGAGAAAACTTTTGAAGAACTGACCGGAGAAGAAATACACAATCCCGAATATGCACTGCTGGGTGTTGAAGTGAGAGAAGGCTTTGATATTACTCTTTTTGCTTCTGAAGATATGGTCAGAAATCCTGCCAACATGGATGTTGATGACAAAGGGAGAGTCTGGATAACCGAAGGTGTGAATTACCGCTCAAGCTTAAATCCAAATATTCCTCAAATAGAAGATGGGGAACGGATAGTCATACTCGAGGATAAATATTTTCATAGGTCGAAAGTTCTCAGGGAGGTTAAAGATGAGCTTGACTAGTTTAAAAAAAAGTTACTGCTAATTAACACATTGTTTTAAAGTGGGATCTTCCCACCAATCCGGAGGCGGAATCTGACAAAAACCCAAAATTTTTCAGAAATAATGAAGACAGCAAAAAATAAGAATAAAGTGTATACATATTTATGCACGCCTGTGATTACATCATTTATTATGTTCTTTTTATTTATCAGTATTTCTGAAGCACAAGTGATAGTTACAGAGCGGGTAACCAAAATACCTACTTATGAAGTCAAGCAAG
>SKKO01000240.1 GCA_007123715.1 Balneolaceae bacterium
ACATAGCCGCCTGCCACAATCAGAAGCCATCCTGTTACTTTTTCCATATGAGGCAAAATTTTCCGCAAATATTTCATCATAACGTCTCTTGCCAAAACGGATAATAATATTGCCCCGATCATCATCATGCTTATTCCACTAAAATAAGCGGCAATATACCCAACTCCTGTCAGGGCTGATGGCGCTGCCATAGCTTGTGTTGCCACAATCAAAAACAGTGGGAATAGGCACCCCAATGCCCCAATGGCATAGGCAATACCAAAAACAATTGCCTCAGCAGTTTCCGATTTTGGGGTGGCACGGTTCACATTTAATGTAAATGAGAAACTTTTGCCGAATGCCATCATGATTCCGATACCGATCAGAATGACTCCCATGCCTATGGTAATCCAGGCCATATAATCCTTGAGTACTTGCGCTGCTGTGATAATTACTACCGTGGCAATTGCATAGACAATTAAAATTCCGGTTATGCTGAGTAAGGCAAGTTTCAGACCTCTCAGCAGCCGGATAGGTATGCCCGGATTACTCTCACTGGTTCTCGATATAAAAGCGATAATATATCCCGGCAGCAAGGCCACGGCGCACGGCGCAAGAAATGCCAGAACCCCTTGCAGAAAAGAGAAATAATAGAACTCCATTCCTAAGATTAGTTAAGCAGGCCGGCAAACAGCTCCCGGTATTCGTCAGCGCTGAGAGCTTGACCCGGCTTTTTAAATGCGATTTGTCCGTCACGATTTACACCAACCGTAGTCGCCTGACCGGTTACACCAAAATCGATCATAATTTCGGGCTTGCCTGCGGTGCTTGGAAACGTGAATCCTCTTTCTTCAGAAAGGTTCCGAATCACATTTTCGGTATCTGTGGGGTCAATACTGATAGCTACGAGCGTAATCCTGCCTTCATATTCAGAATATACTTCGGAAAGTGCAGGCCAGTTTCTGGCGCATGTCGGGCACCAGGATGCTGTAAAATAGATCACAACCGGTTTGCCTTCTGCCAGGGATTTTTCAAGACTGATGGTTTGACCATCGATAGTGGTAATTTCAAAATCCGGGGCTCTGTTTCTATCGGTTTCTGACTGCGCAAGGTTTGATTCACCCTCCTGTGCACAGGATGCAAAAGTAAATATCAGCACCAGTAATACAGGGAATATTTTTGCTTTGTTTTTGATTCGATTCATCCTTCAACTGTTAAATTTTACGTTTGGTTATAACAGCCAATTTAGACAGTGAACTCTGATGATGTATCCCGAATCGGTAACGGAATGTAACAATTGTATAAACTGCTCCGGTTTTGTGCAATGCATAACCATTTGATGGTTCTGTACCGGTCATCGGTCTTCTGACCTCCGCCCCTACTGTTTGAGAGTCTTCTCAATTATAATTTTGGCAGAACCTGAAAGAATATCAGACGGATGGAATGGCTACCCTGAACGTGGTTCCCTGATTCACTTCACTGCTCACCCTCACATCAGCACCATGTAGCTGTAATATCTTTTGCGCAATTGCAAGGCCCAGTCCTGCACCTGTATTTTGTGACCTGCTTTTATCCACCTGGTAAAACCGGTCAAATACAAATGGAATGTGTTCTGCCGCAATTCCCAACCCTGTATCACTCACTTCTATCACCATATCCTTGCCGTTCTGTGTGGAGATAATCGATACTTTCCCACCTTTGGATGTATGTTTGATGGCATTATCAATCAGGTTGGTGATAGCCCTGTTCAGCAGATTCATATCGGCGGTGACAAGTGATTTCGGGTTATCGGGAAAAACCACAGCCAGCTCTACACCTTCTTTCTCCGCTATCGGTTTAAACTGAAGAACCAGATCCTGTACAAGCTCCGCAACGGAAATTTTCTCAAGGTTTGGCCTGACGTTTCCCGCATCCAGTTTGGACAGCTCGAACAGATCATCAATCATTTTGTTCAGCTTCTGTGTATTTCCCAACACTGTGGAGATATACTCTTTAAACTCTTTTTTTGTGATTTTATCACCCCTCAACTGTATGGTCTCCAGGTAGCCCTGAATGGAGGCAAGCGGACTTCGTAAATCGTGAGAGACATTGGCAATGAGTTCCCTCCGCAGCTTGTCCGTTTTTTTGATTTCCTCCATATTCTCTACAATGGTATCGGCCATGCGATTAAAACAAGTGGATAGTTCAGCGATTTCATCATTTCCACTCACGGTGATTCTCTGGTTCAGTTCGCCCCTTTCGAATTTAGTTACCGTTTGTTTCATAGAATCGATTCGGCCAGTCACATTTCTGAAAATGAACAGTCCGGCCATGATACCCAATAAAAGGATGGAGCCAATGACAAACAGTGTGTTACGAGCAATGTAACTTTCCGAAATCATTGCCGTGGTTTTACTAAACTCTTCTCCTTCGAGTACCACATACAGATAACATCCTTCTGAACCCATGATGCTGATGTTCGCTGCACTGAATGGTTTTTTCCTTTCGGGCTGAACAGGGTCTGATGCCAGAATCGGAAGTTGTTTCCCGGAAATGAACAGATCAAGCATTTTCGTATCCACAGCGCTTACTTTCGGAACCTCATGCAGCAATCCGCCGGGAATATGGCTTTTTATATATCCGTTTGAATCAAGCAGGTAAAAATCAAACTGGGGATTGGTACCTTTCAGGCTTCTAAGTTTAGCCTCGATCTGCTGCTGATCAAAATTTTCAACCAGCATGGGTTCAAACTCAACTGCAAGAGTTTTGGCCAAATCCTGATTTGTTCTCTGTACAGATTCCTGTATGATGTTTGAAGATGTTTGAAGGGTAATATAGGCTACAAAAAGCCCGAACAGAATCATGATCCCTGTAAAGATGAGTGCTATTTTCAGGTAAAAACTACGCATGGGTTTTCTCTTCTTCTATTTCTGAAAAACGATAACCGACACCCCATACTGTTTTCACGTACTCCGGATCAGACGGATCATTTTCAATTTTACTTCTGAGCCGGTTTATATGTGAATTCACAGTATGGCTGTAACCTTCATACGTGTACCCCCATACCTCATTCAGGAGCTCTTCGCGGCTGTATGCTTTCCCGGGATTTGAAAAAAAGAGTAGCAGAAGGTCATATTCTTTACTCGTAAGTTCAAGCGTTTCACCTTTCAGAACAACTTTACGCAAATTCGGATAGAGCTCCAGATTTTTATATTTCAACACCTCAGGAAGTTTGTCACTCACCTCTTTATTGGCATCCATTCTCCGGAACATGGCTTTTACCCGGGCAAGCAGCTCCCTGATGCTGAAAGGCTTTGTCATATAATCATCCGCACCCAGTTCAAGGCCAACTACTTTATCAACTTCCTCTGCTTTGGCTGTAAGCATCAGGATGGGAATCAGCCGGTCTTTCTTTCTGATCTGTTTGCATACTTCAAGCCCATCAAGCTTTGGCAGCATGAGATCAAGAATAATTAATGACGGAGATACCGAGTTATAAAGTTCAACAGCATACAGCCCGTCTGCTGCAGTATGTACATGATATCCCTGGTCTTTTAAGTTTATTTCAAGGAGATTGAGCAGGTCTTTATTGTCTTCTACGACTAAGATAGAATATTTGTTTTGGCTCATTTTTCAATAAAATTATTTTTAAAGATAATGATCTGCAACTGCCGGCTTGCAATCATCACAGAATCGTAACATACGAAAAGGAAATAATATGCCCCTCTTAACCACCTCATGCACTGATTGTTCTGGGGCTATGCTGATTTTGAGTGTGTACAGGTAACGGCACACAGGATACTGGTTCAAGCTGCATCCAGCCTCAGATAAAGCCGGCGTTTGCGTTGAAGGATACAGGTGCCATACCACTTAATATGGAACCATTTTTATTCACGTGTTTCTAACAAAGATAACGTTTTTCTAACGGCAGTATCAGCTTGCCGGATAATTGCGTTCTTTCCTGAACCAGATATAATTACAGCTGATTCTAAAAGGATTATTTTAAATGAAAAAACTCCTTTCATTCTTATTTTTATTTGTATTCGTTCTTTTACCATTTACCGCATCGGGGCAAACATGCAGTTGTGCCGGAGCTCCTCTTCTTGGAACTCAAAGCGCCGGGGCAAGCGGACAGGGCAATTTGCTCATCGGGTTAACGTACGAATTTAATCAGATTACAAATTTATACGCAGGGAGCACCCGCCTTTCCAATAATTCTGTTGAGCGCAATACACAATCCACTCTGCTTGAAATTAATTATGGAGTCAGTAACAGGGTTTCTATATCCGGCACAATGTCTTTTGTGCATAAAAACCGTGAAAGCGGGATAAGTAATCCGGCAGGTACACAGATAACCACCACTACGGGTATAGGCGATGGAGTGGTTCTTTTGAGATATATCCTATCCCAACAAAGCTTATGGAACAGGTATCATCTGGCTGTTGGGGCCGGAACCAAAGCTCCTTTTGGCAGTACGTCTGTCCGAACTCCCGGCGGGCTGCTTTTTAATGCGGATATGCAGCCCGGAACGGGTGCCTGGGATGGTATTTTCTGGAGTATGGCCGGCTTGTCCCTCCTTCCCGGGAGTTCCATAAATCTTACTTTGACGAACAGCTACAGGGTTACCGGCACCAATCAAAGGTTTACAGAAAATGATGATTATCGTTTCGGCAATGAATTTATCTCAAATTTCTCGGCCAGCAACTCCATAAACAACCGCTTTTCATACACGCTGAATATACGGTACAGGTCAACAACTTCAGACCGGCGAAACGAAGTTTCCATGCCGAATACAGGAGGAGAATGGCTAAGTATTATCCCCGACTTCTACGTTGGTTTTTCTGAGAATATCTCCATCAAACTCTCCGGTCAAATCCCGGTCTATCAGGATCTGAGAGGATTTCAGCCCACTACAACCTATGCCCTTTCGGCATCCCTTTTTATAAATCTTAACAAGAACGAAAATATATTTATCCATGGCCTCTGATCACAATTCTGCAAATTATTTAATGCCATCACTATTCTCCATATTCATCCTGGCTTTTTATACAGCCTGTGATTCCACAAGCTCATCAGACTCTAATTTTTTTGGCTCCACCGGTGGTACATTCGGGCAAATAGAATGGCTTGTTGACAGAAATGAAATTATTGACGGCGGTCCGGGAATTGATGGCATTCCGTCAATTGACAATCCCAATTTTACAATTGCATCTGAAGTTAATTTTCTGGACAACCGGCGAAGAGTTACCGGTATCAGGATGGGTAATGATGTCAGGGCATATGCCCATCAACTACTCGACCAGCATGAAATTGTAAACGATACGTTTGAAGGGGGTGAATCTGTCGCAATTACATTTTGTCCGCTCACCGGTACTTCGATTGCAGTAAACAGAAATCTTAGCGGAAACAGGGCAGAATTCGGTGTATCCGGACTTTTGTTCAGAAATAATCTCATTATGTACGATCGTGCTACAAGAAGTTTATGGTCTCAAATGCAATTACGAAGCATTGGAGGAGATATGCGGGGAAGTGATGCCTATGTAATACAAGTCATAGAAACATCCTGGGAAACCTGGAAAACGATGTTTCCGGATTCTAAAGTGTTGAATCTCGAAACTGGCTATGACAGAAATTATGGGATTTTTGTTTACGGTGCCGATTATACTACCAATCATAACCGGATACTTTTTCCTGTCAGAAACGATGATACGAGGTTAAACAGGAAAGAAAGAGTGCACGCCCTAATACCCAATAATGCAAATGAATTTTCGAATGTTAAAGCGTATGCCATTCGAGATTTTGGCTCTCAAACCACCATTATCAAAGACACCTTCATGCTTGTAAATCATTTAATTGTTGGCAACCACCAGCTCGATTTCATAAACGCATTCAAACTGATTACAGAGTTTGAAAAATCCCTCGAATTTACTCCGGTTTTTGATGAAAGCTTTTTCCCGGCTGTTATGTCAGACCAGCGTGGTAACTTTTGGGATATTTTTGGATATGCAATCAGCGGCCCGAATACCGGAGAACAATTAACGGAAGCTCGTTCATATACAGGTTACTGGTATGCCCTTGCTGATTTTTATTCGAACATTGAGTTATTCAATGAATAAACCGGAAAGAATTAGTGAATCCGGAATTCTGTAAGCGGAACAGTGCCAAACTGATCTGAAAGCACATAAAGTAAAAGCCTTTCCAATTCATCATGGCCCATGAAACCCGGTTGCCTTCCCATTACATCGCCGGCAGAATCAATAAAAATCATGGTTGGTGTTTGCTGTACCCGCATATTACGGGCAAAATTTCGTTCGGAAATTTCTTCACCATTAAAAATGATGATCTCCCCAGAATCCAGGTCAATGAGGACCGGATGATAGTTTTCCACCAGCAATTCTGTAATATCTGGCAGCGGAAATACTGAATTCATCATTCTCTTACATATGCCGCACCACTCCGCTTCCACAAAAACAAACAGGGGTTTACCGTCGATATTTGTTTTTTGTTGGGCTTCTGTGAGCGAAATCCAATTAATGTCGCTTGAACCTGATCCTGCTTTGCCGGTAAAAGATTGATTGCCGCCTAAAAACAATACGATAATAATAATGTAAACAAGGTTCATCGAAACGGAGTATTCGTTGTGGTTTATTCCTCACAAAAAACAAATACATATTACCAATGTCTAATCAACTCAGAAAATGTGACTGAAATTTTATAATTGTGGACGTGCATTCAGGCGACTTGTTTATCTCAATACAACTTCCACATAATTTGCAATTCCTCCGGCTATTTACTTACAGGCCATTGATCAACTTTTTCGCGGTATTTCTGGTATAACTGCCTGTGCATATC
>SKKO01000317.1 GCA_007123715.1 Balneolaceae bacterium
ATTCGGAACTGGCCGGGGCACCGTCGAAGGGTGGACCGCAGTGCTCCTCGATTGGGTTATGGCATCAGATTCATATTAACCGCTAAGGACGCTGAGGAGCGCAAAGGTGTGTATGGGATATCTCATTAACTTCAATGTACCAAGAATCAAACACGGCATCCGCCGGGTAGTGAACAAACTCCAGGAACTTTAATTGGATAACCGCTAAGGGCGCTGTGGAGCGCAAAGATTTTTGATGGGTATCTTTGTTAAATCTTGGGTTAGAGAGCAGGTAACCGCTATGGGCGCAATGGAACGCAAAGGTGGATTTTAGCTATCCGTTGCTTATATCGTGTAGTGTCATGAGGGTGTCATTCCTTAGCGCTATGTTCATCAGATGACCAACAGCATTGAAACACTTTTTCCGGCAGGGCCGGTTCTTGAACAGCGTATCTCCGGTGAGCAGTTTGACGCGGTTCCGAAGGAGCCAGGAGTGTACAGGTTTTATGACAGGTCTGGCACCCTGCTTTATGTGGGCAAGGCAAAAAACCTGCGTACGAGGCTGTTCAGTTATAAAAGGATTAAACCCGGAGGGGCTTCCCGCAAGGTGTCTGAAATGATCGGAAGGGCATCCTCATTTGATTTAGTAATCACTGAAACTGAACGGGATGCACTGCTTCTTGAAAACCGGATCATACGGAGTGAACGGCCGCTCTATAACCATGCCAACAAGGAGACGGAGACCTATTATTTTGTCTATCTCAAACCGGATGCCATGGGCCTTGAATTCAGGCTGGCGATGCGTATTCATGAAGAGAGTGATGAGGAATTCTGGCATGGCTGTTTTAAAGGTCATGCTCCTGTCCGTACATCCTTCGGATGTTTGCTCCGCCTTCTTTGGATGGCTGAATATAACATCGAAGATCCCATGTACCTTCCGGTTCGGCTGACAAGGAACCTTACCCCCATGCGGTTTAAAATGGGCTGGAAATTGAAAAGCCGTGAACCGGCCGGCGGTTTGATGGCGGAGTTGCTGAACGTATGGATCAAAGGAGAGAGTTGTGAAATCCTGGATTGGTTAATCGTGCAGATCGAAAGCGGAAAACGGCTAAAACCGTTTCAGATCCTTTATCTGGAACACCACCTGGAGTGCCTGAAATGTTTTTTCGATCACAAGCTTGTGAAACACAGGGAAATCCGCGGAGAACGAAAGATCATCCGGCAGGATGAGCTGGATGATTTATTGATTTCATAAAAAAAAGCTAAGCGCCCTGTGTATTGCGCTCAGCATTTTTATTAACCCTGTGTTGGCTGGGGTTGCGGCACAGCATCGGCTGAGCTGAAAAATTCCTCTTTTTTCACAAGGATATACTCTTTGATCTGGTTGGAAGTAATGTACACCACCGGAATCAGAATCAGTGTAATTAAGGTAGATGCCGTAAGCCCGCCGATTACCACGCGCGCCAGTGACGCCTGAATTTCACCGCCGGCGCCCCAACCAAACGAGAGAGGGAGCAATGCGAGAATGGTTGTAAATGTGGTCATTAATATGGGACGCAGCCTTAGTTTCCCGGACTGTACAACAGCTTCAAGTACTCCAAGGTTACGGTCGCGCCGCATCAGGTTAATATAATCTACCAGTACAATGGCATTGTTAACAACAATACCCACCAGCATGATCACACCCATGGTGCTTTGCATGTTGAAGGTGGTGCCGGTAAGCAGCATGGTGGGTACAATTCCCACAATAGCTACGGGAACCGCAAACATTACGATAAGCGGATCGAGGAATCGCTCGAACTGGGCAGCCATAACCATATAGATGAGAACGAGCGCCATGATGATGGAGATCATAAAATCACGCTGGGCACGCTGTTGTTCTTCATATTCACCGCTGTAAACAATGGAAAAGCCGGCCGGCATATCAAGATCCGACAGTTCCGCCTGGATTCGCTGGACAGCCTGCCCCAGGGGCACGCCGCTTTCGAGGTTGGCAGTGATATAGGATACACGCTGCCCGTTGATCCGATTGATCGTTACCGGGCCGGTTGATGCCTGCTGGTCAATCACAGTGGATATCGGAATGGTTTGTCCGGTGGCAGATCGTACGGAAATATTTTCAATATCGAGCGTGCTCATTCTGTCCTGCTCCTGCAGGCGGACAGTAATCGGGAATTCATCACCCCCCACCCGGTAAACGCCGGCTCTTACTCCCCCTACGTTAGCCTGAACAGCCTGAGCCACTTCACGGGCGGTGAGCCCGAGTTCAGCAATTTTTTCACGGTCAAAAATAATGTTTTGCTCCGGGCGGCCGTCTTCAAGGTCCGACCGTACCCCGCGGACTTCCGGAATCCTTTCCATCCTTCGCCTGATGTCTTCGGAAAGATCTTTGGCGACATCCAGGTCATATCCGCGGAGCTGCAGCTGCACGGCTTCATCTCCTCCGGAACCGAACACCCTTCTCAATATCCAAAGGCCGCTTTGTGCACGCACCCTGAAAAATCCACCGGGAATACTTCCTTCAATTCGGTTCCGTATCAGATCGGCCAGGTCATACGAACTGATGTTTCGCTCCGAAACATCAATAAGATTCAGTTCGAGCTGGGCACGGCCGTTTCTTACATCGGTGGATATATATTTAACCTGGTCCATCGGGGTTATTTCGGTAACAATTTCCCTGAGTTCACTCAGGTACCGGTTTGCCACAGCAATATTCATCCCATCAGCAAGATAGAAATCAATACTGATTTCATCGGCTTCCGTCTCCGGCGCAAGTTCGGTATCGATGAATCCTGCTCCGTAAAAAGCACCAAAAATCAGCAAAGCTGTTACACCAAATACGGTATACTTTTTTGCAATTGTTTTTCTCAGCAAGCCGCTGTATTTATTTTCAACTTTTTCAAAGAATACCTGGAACCGGCCTCTATCTTTAAGGGTGAGCTGGCTGTCGGGTTTGATGGTAAGAAATTTACTGGCCAGCATCGGCACCAGCGTAAGTGCTACGAGAAGGGAACAGAAAAGGGCGAACACCACCACAAGCGCAAGTTCCTGGAACATGGTACCGGTAAGCGTCTGCATAAATACAACCGGAAGGAAGATGACGGATGTGGTAATGGTAGATGCCACTATAGCACCCGACACTTCTTTGGTGCCAATCAGAGAACTTTCGGCAAGGGATTTACCCTGGCTGCGCAGCCGCACTATATTTTCGAGCACTACGATGGCGTTATCCACTATGAGTCCGACCCCGAGTGCAAGCCCTCCGAAACTCATCTGGTTCAGGGTTAAACCTGTAAAATAGAGCAGGCCGAATGTGGCGATAATGGAAACGGGGATAGCCAGGGATATAATAAACGTGGTTGAGCCGTTTCTGAGAAACAGGTAAAGAATAAAAATTGCAAGAAGCGCTCCCCACATGGCGGCCTGCTGAACATTATCGATCGAATTCTGGATAAATTCGCTTTGGTCGGTAACAATAAGCAGATTCAAATCCTGCCGTTCACTGTTGATCCGTTCTACTTCACGGTGAATGAGACGAGAGACTTCAACGGTGTTGGCACCTGTTTGCTTCCTGATTCCCATCCGGATCATCGGTTCATCGTTTACGGTGGTAACACGCCAGATATCGGCATAGGCATCTTCAACGGTGGCCACATCACGAACACGCACCGGCCTTCCGTCGATCCGGGTGATGATGGTTTCGGCTATTTGATTGATTGAAGTATATTCGCCGAGTGTACGCACATAAAGCTGTGTGAGTCCATCCCGTACGTTGCCGCCGGGAAGGGTTGTATTTTCAGCAACAATGGCGTTCCGAACGTCCAGGGCGGTGAGACCGCTGGCCATCATGCGGTCGCGTTTCAGGTTAATCAGCACTTCCCGGTATACGCCACCCCAAACGTCAATGGAACCCACACCGGGAATTTGTTCAAGCCGCTTGGAAATATCACGTTCAAGCAGACGGGTAAGGTCATCCAGCGGACGGGTGGACTGAGCTCCGATAATGACAATCGGGGCATCATTGGGATCAAATTTCCTAACTCTTGGAGTGTCGGCTTCATCTGGCAGGCTTCGCCTTACGCGGTCGAGTGCTGCCCGTACATCATTGGCAGCCTCATCGAGATTCACATTCTGGGCGAAGTTGATACTAACCCAGCTTCTGCCTTCTTCAGACCGTGATGTTACTTCCTCGATTCCGGCAACCCCGGCAATCGCGTTTTCAATCTGGTCGGTAATAATAACCTCAATTTCTTCCGGTCCAACATTCGGGTATTCAACGGAAATGGAAAGCCGCGGAAATTCGATTGGCGGGAGCAGGTCAACCGGCAGGTAACGGAATCCCGCGATACCTAATACTGCCACGATTAAATAAACCATGGCTGTGGCAATCGGGCGTTTGATGGATGTATCGGTTAAAGCCATAATAAGATCAGTTTTGAGTTGAGGTATCGGCTGGCTGCCTTTCAACAAGATTATCGTTCATTATCTCTCTCAGCAAATCCTGAGGCTGCAGCCGCTGAATTTCCATGATACTCTGCCAGCTTGCCGGCCTTACCCTTGCCATGCCGCTGTCATCACGAACAAGCAGATTGTGGCCAATGGTCACTACCCAGTCACCGCTCCTGATTCCCTCAACACCGGCAGCGTCCCGTCCGCGAGCTACAACGTCAATGGACCGGAATTCAATGTCAGTTGGATTGCTCAGTATCCCGGAGCCGCCGTTCGTTTCAAGTTCTTCGATAGCGTCCGATTCCATCCCAAAGCTGGTTGCCACATAAACACCGGTTTCACCCGACTGCGGTTGACGGTAAACAGCACTGAGCGGAACAATGGTAGTTTGTTCGCTTTCGCCATAAAGCACATCAACGGTAACGAACATACCGGGAAGCAGAACTCCGCCGGTATTGTCAATATCGATTTCGGCTTCTGTGCTGAAACTCCCGATTCCGAGAAATGGTGAGATGCGGGAAATTTGTGCGGTTAGTACTGTATCCGCAATATTATCGGAAAAGAGTCTTACAGTTTGGCCGGTATTGATATAGCCAAGCATCCGTTCGGTGAGGTTGATGGTGATTTTTGAACGGGTAAGGTCTCCAATGGTGAACAACTGTGTGTTGCCGTTTACCTGCATGCCGATCTCGGCACTTCTTTGGCCAACGGTACCGGTTACCGGTGCCCGGATTACGGTTTGTTCCAGGGCTTCGTTTTGTTCTGTTACGTTCGAACGCGCCTGCTCAACCTGGGCATTGGCAAGTTCAACACTGGCTTCGGCCGATTCAAGCCGTGCCTCAAGCTGTTCAATCTCCATTTCGCTGCTCAGGTCTCTCGATGCCAATATTCGTTCCCTGCGCAGCTGGGATTCAATTTCGCCCAGTGCAGCTTCTGCCTGTCTTCTTTGGGCGATATTGATACGAAGAACCGCTTCTGCCTGCCGCAGCCTTTCACGGTATTCGGTATCCCGTAGGCGAAGCAGGGCATCACCGCGGGTAACCTGGTCACCGTTTTGTACAAAGATTTCTTCAATCGGGGCAGAGATTCTCGGGTAAATGTCAACCTGGTTAGCTGCACGCACAATACCGTTGAGCCTCTCTTCAAGTGGAAGCCCTCCGAACTGTGCCTGAACCACTTCTACGGCAGGGATGACAACGGCCGAACGTTCGGTATTTTCTTCATTGTTACAGGCAGTAAATATAAAAAGAAGAAGGATGATGAATATGGGTGTAAATAATCGTGATTTCATAATTCTTTAATATTAAACATAGTATTAGATTAACATATTTTTCTTAAAACCATTCCATCGCCGATGTTAAAAGTTTTAAATGGATGCCATCTTGTATAAAATTTTGAAAAACCGAACATCAAATATGTATTTGGTTTTGGGTTTGAGCCGAATACGTGAAAAAATGAATGAAACGTTCTCCGTTTTCATTAATAAAACGATATGGACTCAATTACGCAGGCAGCGTTAGGGGCTGCAGTTGGAGAAGCAATACTTGGCAAAAAAATAGGCTACCGGGCCGCTGCCTGGGGTGCTGTACTTGGCACAGTTCCCGATCTGGATATACTTATTAACCCGTTTATTGATACCGTTTCTGAACTCCGCTTTCACCGGGGCCTTACCCACAGCATTACATTTTGCCTGCTGGCGTCCCCCCTTTTCGGATGGATCATCAACCGGATACACAAAAAGCTGGATGTGGGGTGGCGTGGCTGGACCAAACTTTCTTTTTTTGTTTTTTTAACACACATAATTATTGATTTAACAACAACATATGGCACACAGGTGCTTTACCCGGTTACGGATACACCTTATACTACAGATTCCATATTTATCATTGACCCGCTCTATACCCTGCCGCTCCTTGTTGGATTGATCGTCGCTCTTTTTCTGAAGCGTTCGTCACATGCACGACGGATAGCCAACGGCACAGGGCTTATCATCAGCTCTCTCTACATGATATGGGGCCTGTGTATCAAAACACATGTACACAGTGTATTTGATGCATCTTTCAAAAACCAGTATGGCGTATATGAAATGATCAAAACCACACCAAATGGCCCTACAACCTTTTTGTGGAAGGGTTATATCATGCAAAATGACACCATCTATCAGTCGGTTTACTCTATTTTTGATGAATCGGCCGGCCTGGAATTTCGTGCCATCCCGCGGAACACCCATCTGATAGAACCATACATGGAAGACCGTGCCCTGGATACATTGCTCTGGTTTTCCCGCGGATATTATACCGTACGGGAAGAGAATGGA
>SKKO01000166.1 GCA_007123715.1 Balneolaceae bacterium
CATCCGGTTCGACCTGCCCCGCGACCAGCATGTACGCATCGAGCTGTTCACCATTACCGGCAGCCGGGTGGCTGCCCTGGAAGACCGCACCCTGAGGGCTGGCCGTCACAGCGTTCAGGTAGACGCCTCAGCCCTGGCCAGCGGGGTGTACCTGTACCGCCTCGTCAGCGAGGAGTTCTCCGAAACCGGGAAACTGAGTGTAATAAAGTGAACATGGTATTTCTATAGTTCCCAATCCACAAACCCAAATCAAATCCTTTTACGACACACATCCCGGTTCAACACCGAATAGAAATACCATGTTTAAGTTGTGGGATTGCGCCTGATGAAACATGGTATTTCTGATCAGTGGATGCATTAGAATCTAATACGTAAGTGGATGTGAAGCTGTACGTGTTTATGGGGACTACAGGAATACCATGTTTAGGGATGAACCGGTTGGTTTACAAAAATACTTTTATCTCACTGCCGTTCTTGTTATTCTACAGATTAGCCGTTTTTTGTCGATTAAATAAATAATACCTCAAACCGGGATAGCGTAAACTAAAATCAGTATATTTTAGATTATACGTTATAGAGAGTTATGATTGCAGATAAGTTACAAAGACAACGATTTGAACATAAATATCGAATCAGTGAAGCCAAGGCTCAGCAGATTCGATTTTTTGTTCAAAACTACCTGGATTGTGATACATACGGGAGAACACAACCCGATTTTTCGTATCCCGTACACAGTCTCTATCTCGACTCGCCATCGCTGAAAACATACCAGGATACGATCAACGGGAACCGGAATCGCTATAAACTGCGCATCAGGTACTATGATTATGAGGATACTCCGGTTTTCTTTGAAATCAAACGGCGTTATAATAAAGTGATCAGGAAAAACAGGGCACAGGTACACAGGCGTTTTGTGAAGGATTTGATGAACGGCCACTTACCCACATATGAGCATCTTGTTTATAAAAGTCCGGATCAGCTTCATGCCCTTGAACAGTTTTGTTACCTGCAGAATCAGTTGCAGGCAACTCCGGTTTTACATGTCAGTTATCTGCGCGAAGCGTATGAAATGGAACACTCCAACGCTGTACGGGTTACATTCGACCGTAATGTAGAGAGCAGTATTCAGCGCGACCTGAAACTGACCTCTGAAATGCCAAAGCCGATGTCAACATTTGGAGACACCGTGATTCTGGAATTGAAGTTCACAGACAGGTTTCCATTGTGGCTGCAGGAGTTAACGCAGCTTTTTCACCTTCGGCAGGAATCGGCAGCCAAATATGTGGATAGCATAGAGAAACTGGAATTCAAAAAATATGAACTTGTGTAATTGTTCTAAAAGTTGATACAGAAATGAGTGACTGGTTACAATTTGGAGATACATCCCCGCTGCCAACAGACCTGCCCACGCTAGGCCTGGCACTGCTGCTGGCATATATGAGCGGACAACTGATTGCATGGGTCTATATGTATACCCATTCCGGGCTTTCCTATTCAAGAAATTTTGTGAGTTCACTCATCATCATCCCCATTACGGTTGCCCTGGTGATGATGGTTCTGGATAATAACCTGGTTACGGCTTTCAGCCTTTTGGCCGTGTTTGCCATTGTACGTTTCAGGAATATTCTTCGCGATACGCTCGATACGGTTTACATTCTCACACTGATTGTGGTAGGAATGGCGGCAGGTACACAAAAATTTACAACAGCGGCGCTTGGGACTCTTTTCGCGGCACTTGTCCTGGTTTTTATCTGGTTTACCAATTTTGGCGCGCGCCAGCGGTACGACCTCATCCTGAACCTGCGGTGGGCGCTGCCGCTTTCCCGGCTGAGCGACCTCCAGGATTTCCTGAAACGGCACTCCCTGAAAACCGTTCTCGCTTCACAGCGGTCAGGCGGAGAGCTTAACGCCACACACCTGTCATACAGGCTGCGCCTGCGCGATCCCGACCGCGTTGATCTGCTGCTGGATGAAATTACACAGGTTGACGGAGTTTCGGATGTAAGCAGCCTGCGGGCAGAAGACGAATCGGAGGTGTAACACGATGAGCAAGCGATACACACCCATACCGGTTCCATTTAAACAACGACTCAAAGAGCTTCGCGTTAAAGCATTGCCCCTGGTGGTATTCATTATTGCGGGTATTTCTGTCTACAGTTTATGGACAGATAAGGTGAGTTCTCCCGGGCTTATTGGGGAGGTGGTTGCCGGTCACTCTGCCGTATCGAGCCCGAAAAGCGGCTTTTTGATGAATTTTTATTACGACCGGTTTGATGTGGTTCAGCAGGGACAGCTAATGGGGCAAATCATGCAGGCAGACAGCCTGATTCTTAATGCCCGGCTGGATCTTGTTCGTGCAGAAATAGATTACCTGCGCGAGAGCCTCGACCCGATTATCGGTGAACAGCGTAATCTGCTCAATTTTGAAGATTTAAAACTGGAGCAAATACAGGCTCGTATCTCTTTAGCCAGGGCAGAGCTGGAACGCCAACAGACGTTGGCCAATTTTAACAGGGTGGCCGATCTGCATGAAAGAGGACTGGTTTCAGACCAGGAATTTGAAACCATCCGCACCGAACTGGATTTACTCACGGTTCAATCCGATGAAATGCGCGAACTGATTGAGTATTTATCCGTACGCATTGCCGAGATAGAAGAAATGAGCGGCTTCCGGAATCGTGCCGACCGCGACCCTGTACTGGCGGCCATAAAAGTTCAGGAACAGCGCATGGAAACCATTCTTGCCGAATCGGCGCCGGTACCGCTTTATGCCCCCATTTCCGGAATTATCAGCCAGGTATGGCACAAACAGGGAGAGTATGTTGCTGAGGGGACATCCATTCTCCATATTGAATCGAGAGAACCCGCATTCATCGTGGGGTTTGTACGGCAGCCTTTTTCAATTCAGCCGTATTCCGGGATGGAAGTGGAAGTACGAACCCGGAAACCGGGGCGTGCTTTTTTCAATTCCAACATCGAGCAGGTTGGCGGACACATCCGGCTGATTGAAGATAATCTGCAGCGGCCCGGAGCTTTCTTCGAAAGCGGCCTGCCGGTTAAAATCCATATCCATAACCGCAATGAGATTCCCCTTACTCCCGGTGAAATTGTGGATATTGTGATGCGGCCATAATCCCTTACGGGTTTGAGATTACGGGTTAATGTATATCAGGGTAATAGACTGACAAATTGGGGTCAACTTAACGATTTTTGGTCAGGCTGCCCGGAAGAAGTGGCTATGTTTTAAACCTGCGATAAGAATAGGTACCGATGTCTGTTTCCGGAATGAACATTGTTCATTTCAGATCTCATATAATTTCTTTAAACAATCTTCCCATTCTCCATTGCGGATTTAATGTCATAAACCCTCAGATAATTCGTTTACCTCACAATCTGATTATAATTTTTTTTTAAATTACCTGTTTACATCTACATTCATCAGCTAATAAGTAAGCCCGATCACTATGAAATCCGGTTATTTAATTTTCATTTCTATCTTTATTTTTTCCGGTTGCAAACAACATGAAACCATGGAAAGAAATCCCTTGTCAAATCAGAGTTCATCAAGTGTTACTTCTTTATCGGAAGAACGGCTTCTTCCCTATCCCGAAACACGGAAAGACGATGTAACGGATGTCTATTTCGGAACCGAAGTTCCGGACCCATACCGCTGGCTTGAAGACGATCTTTCGGATGAAACCGCCGAATGGGTTGTTGCCCAGAACGAGGTTACGTTCCATTATCTTGAACAAATTCCATTTCGTAACCAAATCCGGGACAGACTCACTGAGCAATGGAATTATGAGAGGGTGAGCGCCCCATCCAAAAACGGAGATTATTATTATTTCTACCAGAACGACGGGCTTCAAAACCATTCCGTTGTTTTTCGCAGAAGCAGCCCAGACAGTGAACCCGAAGTTTTTTTGGATCCAAATACCTTTTCAGAAGATGGCACTACATCCCTTGCAGGACTTAGCTTTTCCAAAGACGGATCGTTGGCCGCCTATGCCATATCAGAAGGGGGATCCGACTGGCGCAAAGTGATCATAATCGATGCCCAAAGCCTTGAGCAGGTTGGTGATACACTTACAAATATCAAATTCTCCGGTATCTCCTGGCACAACAATGATGGTTTCTATTACAGCAGCTACGAACTGCCCGATGGAAGTCAGCTTTCGGCTATGACCGATCAGCACAAACTCTACTATCACAAAATCGGCACTCCCCAGCATGAGGACCGGCTTGTTTTTGGCGGATCCGAAACGCCCAGGAGATACATCAGCGGCGGTGTATCCGAAGACCAGCGTTTTCTGATCATTTCTGCAGCCATCAGTACTACCGGTAATGAACTGTATGTAAAAGATCTGCATGCGAAGGACAGCCACATCATCCCCATCGTATCCGATTTTGAGAACACCCATAACGTAGTAGATACCAAAGGCGATTATCTCTATATCCGCACCAATCTCAATGCGCAGAATTACCGACTTGCAAGGGCACATATCTCTAGTCCGGGATCAGAATATTGGGAAGATGTAATTCCGGAAACCGGCCATGTATTAAATGCAAGTACCGGTGGCGGCTCCATATTTGCCAACTATCTTGTGGATGTTCACACCGAAATCAAACAGTTTCACTTTGACGGGAATCTGATCAGGGATGTTGAGCTTCCGGGTATAGGCACCGCAGGCGGATTTTCTGCAAAAAGTGATGAAACAAAGCTTTACTACAGTTTTACTTCATTTAACTATCCTTCCACCATTTATGAGTATGACATCAAAACCGGTGAATCCACTCGTTACTGGAATCCGGATATCGATTTTGAACCGGAGGATTATGTTACGGAACAGGTTTTCTTTGATAGCATAGACGGCACAAAAATACCCATGTTCATCACATACAAAAAAGGCCTGCAGATGGATGGCACCAATCCAACCTATCTGTATGCCTATGGTGGGTTTAATGTTAGCCTGAGGCCATCTTTTAGTATCGCAAGGCTGATATGGCTTGAAAACGGTGGTATCTATGCCCAGCCGAATATACGGGGCGGAGGTGAGTACGGACGCAGCTGGCACGTGGCCGGCATCCGGAAAAATAAACAGAATGTATTTGATGACTTTATTGCATCCGCAGATTATCTCATCGAAAACGGTTATACCTCCAGTGAAAAACTGGCCATTGCCGGGGGCTCAAACGGCGGGCTGCTTGTTGGCGCTGTGATGAACCAGAGGCCCGATCTTGCCGCGGTTGCCTTCCCCGCAGTGGGAGTGCTGGACATGCTTCGGTATCACACCTTTACGGCCGGCGCCGGATGGGCTTATGACTATGGCACTGCTGAGGAGAATGAAGAGATGTTTCAATACCTGCTTGGTTATTCACCCGTTCATAATGTGAAGGAGGGTACGGTTTATCCGTCAGTCTTGATCACCACCGCCGATCATGATGACCGTGTAGTGCCGGCACACTCTTTCAAATTTGCGGCCGAACTTCAGGCCAAACATGCGGGACACAACCCGGTTCTGATACGCATTGAAACCAGGGCCGGTCACGGCGCCGGACGAACCACTGAATCCGTCATCAGTGAGTGGACAGACCGTTACGCATTTGCATGGTACCTCATGGGAATAAACCCATTCGCAGAGTGAGTAAATCCGGGGATGCAGGCGTTGATTTTCTTCATTGGGTACTCCCGGAACTCGGGTACCGTTGGGAAGGGTTCCGGAAGCCACGCGGACAAGTTTTACAACGCATTCATCAGCGAATCAGGGAACTTGACCTCCAGGGTTTTGATGAGTACGCACTTTTTCTTAAAAAGGTCCCTGAGGAGTGGAATCGGCTTGAAGACACTCTGTATGTCACCATCAGCCGGTTTTTCAGAGACCGTAAACTCTGGGATGAACTTTCTGAACGGATTCTTCCAGATATGGTAAAAAACAATGCACCATCCCGGGCAGGCATCTGGTCGGCCGGATGCTGCAATGGTGAAGAACCATACTCCATCGCCATTGCTGCGGATAAATCCGGTATTTTAAATTCCATAAACATATGGGCATCAGACAAAAACCCTGATCTTTTGGAACGGGCAAAAACCGGCAGTTATGCGGTGAGCTCCCTCAAAGAACTCTCCGCAGGAGAGCGCAGCAACTATTTTTCTTTTGATGAGCTACATTCCGAATATGTTATTAACCCGGATATCCGGAAATCCGTGCAATTTGAAGTGCGCAACATCCGTGGTTCTCTTCCTGATCCTGATGATCCATTCAGCCTGGTTTTCTGCCGAAATCTCGTATTCACCTATTTTGATGAAACGGCACAGCTTCAATTCCTGTCGGGAATCAGAGAAATTTTAATGGATGGCGGACTAGTTATTGTGGGTTCAAATGAAACACTGCCCGAAGGTAACGGCTGGAAAAAAGTTCAGGGAAACCTTCCGCTCTACATGAAAACAGCATAGTGTTTTGTTAAAAGTAAAATAACATGGGATGACTTACCCGTTATTTCATCGCTGACATGATACCGGGCCTTACAGGTCTGAAATCTTCCATAAACCCAGACTTTTATCGCTGTATGTATGTTCACCCTCGGTACATTTTTCATTCAGGAGCCAAAGTGGTTCTGGCAGGTTAAACGGATCTTTTTGAAGGTTGATGATCCGCCAGTCACCCGTCACAATCTCTTCATTTTCCATACAAGCTGGAAATGTAGTGGTAAGCAGGTAAACAGATTTAC
>SKKO01000110.1 GCA_007123715.1 Balneolaceae bacterium
TGGAAAATAGATACAATGATATTGAAAGAAATGCTCTCTCATTAATGGAGTAATGTAAATCACAGATTAATATCTTCAAATATAACCTGAGTTAAACCTCTGAAAAAACCACAGTTCAGCTAATGGATATTTTTCCATAAAAATGATCAATTATGTCATTTGAAGTATGTAAACCCTAAGCTCATTCATTCGTATGCCCTGAATGTTTACCAATATTTAGCTTCTTTTATAGCCTCAAGTAATCTCTCGATGTCATCCAGGTAAACCTCACCGATATTTCCGATCCTGAAGCATTCATGACTTGTAACTTTACCCGGATAAATGACAAAACCGTGTTTTTTTAATTCATCGTAAAAACGTTTGAACTCAAAATCGTCTGCTTCTGGAGAAAGGAAAGTTGTGATAATTGGTGAATGGTGTTCATCTGGCAGCAGCGGTTCAAACCCGAGCTCTTTCATTCCCCCGACCAATGTTTTCTGGTTTTCAGAATAACGCCGGTACCGAATCTCGATTCCGCCTTCTTCCTGTAATTCAAGCAGCGCCTGACGAAATGCCCTCACAACATGTGTAGCTGAAGTAAACCGCCATTTCCCGTTTTGCTCCTCCATGGTTTTCCATTGACTGTATAAATCGAGCGACAGTGAACGCGCATAACCCTGAATTTTTTCCATCTCTGCCCTTTTGGCAATTACAAAACCAAAACCCGGGACTCCCTGGATACATTTATTCGCACTGCTCACCATAAAATCGATATTCAGTTTCTCCATATCGAGAGGGATTCCGCCAAAACTGCTCATGGCATCCAGTATAAAGACTTTCCCATGTTTCTTAACCACACGGGAAATTCCTTCAATTGGGTTCAGCATTCCCGTTGTTGTTTCCGTATGAACAACTGCAATATGGGTAACCTGATTATCCTGCGTTAGAACCTCATCCAATTCTTTGAGATTTACCGGCCCTGTATCTCCCCAATCCAGCAACGCCAGTTTCATCTTCAAATATCGGGCAATTGTTGCAATGCGATCACCATAAGCACCATTTGCTAAAACCAGGAGCTTCCCTTCGGGTGGGATAACCGATCCGATCGTTGCTTCTACTGAAAAGGTGCCGCTTCCCTGCATTAGTACGGCCGTATATTGATCAACAGATTCTACAGCAAGTGAAACCAGTTCTTTCCTGATTTCCTGTACAATCGAATTATAATCATCATCCCATGTACACCAATCCCTAAGCATAGCGGCTTTTACAGTTTTACTGGTAGAAAGCGGACCCGGAGTTAACAATAAATATGGATTATCGGGAAAATGATCTGTATTCATGATATGATTAAAATTATATGTGAATCACTAAATTTTATTGTTCATACTGCCCTTTAAAATCAGGATTCAGCTTCCTGTGGAGGTACATTTTTTATAACGGGTAATTTTTTAAATGTAAAGTAGAGAAATGAAACTGCAGTTAAGGCTATACCTGTAAAACAGGTAAAGTATGAAAAGCTTATAAAAAACTCGAACCAGCTGATGTCGGCCTGACCAAAATTCTTATACAACAATACGCCCACACTCGACAGGTAGCCAAATGAATCTGCAATGTAAATTAAAAATCCTGCGTTGGCCATGGTTCTGAAAGTGGCAATAAAGCGATCGAATAAAATACAATTAAACGGCACATAGCCCAGATAGGAACCAAGCCCTACCAAAACCATCCACCAGTATCCGCTTATCATTTCCTGCTGGAACATCAATGTTGAAAGCCCGATCAGTATAAAACCAAAGCCAATGATATAGTGGTTAACCATTAGTGCCCTTCTGTTGTTTTTTATGAGCATGATCGATGCCATTACAGCCAAAACAATAATGGCGATGGGAAATTCAGTGCGGGTAAATATTCCATAATCATCAACATAGCCAATTGCAGAAACGATTTCGAGAGCGTAGTTATCTCTCAGGTCCCTGTAGGCACTAAGCCCCATATAACCAAGGGTAAGTACCGTAATACCCAGTGCAAATTGATGGAAGAATACCCATCGCTCCATACGGTTCATGGGCACCCTTTTTACACGCTGCAGCTCATCCTGCATGGTTGGTGGGGGCACCTGTTCCAGCATCCATACAAAAAAAATGAGTGGGATAATAAACAGCAAACCGGTAATAAATGGCATCGCAAATTCGGATACACCCCATTCAAGCATTACATAAGACCCTGTACTGCGTGCCATTCCGGATGAAACGATAAAGCTGACACTCAATCCTGCCCCCAGAAGTTCGGTATTTCGCCGCCCTTCCAGATAACTGAACACCAGACCCCAGATCATACCAAGCGGTAATCCATTCAGAAACAGAAATATAATGGAATATGGAAGTGGAACCAGCCAAAATAGCAGCAGAGATGCATGGGCAATCAAAATTAACGCAAGTATGCTGATTCCCCGTTTATCATGGGTCATTTCAGAAATGATTTTAATTCCGAGGAATTTAGATATGGTATATCCAAACACCTGGGAAATGATCAGAACGGTTTTCAATTCCATCCCGAGAAATTCCAGCCCCTCGAAACCGGCAGCGGTATAGGCACGCCTGTAAACATACATACAGGCATACGTGCTGAATGCAGCCATAATTGCATAGAGTGAAAACAACCAACCCGGTTGCTTTTGCAGCCACATTTTTACTGATGCACCCCTCATACCAGCTCTGCTAACGCCTGTTTGATGATGGAAAATGCCTGCTGCAGTTCGTCCTTGCTTACGTTTACAGGAGGGGTAAGGTTGAGTATATTACCCATTGAGCACTTAAAACTAAGGCCGAGTTCAAGGCTTCGGTACATTACCGACTCGGCCAGTGCAGAAGCTTTTTCTTTTGTATCGGGATGGCGAAGTTCAATTCCCATAATTAAACCCAATGCCCTGACATCATAAATGTATGGCTGACTTTCCTTCATCCGGGTCATTTGTTCTATCGAATAATGGTGCATATGTTCAACATGTTCGAGTAAATTGTCCCGTTCAATTATTTCAATCATTTTTAATGCAGCAACACAGGCAATAGGATTCTTTTCATGGGTAAAATGGCCCAGCGACTGATTCCTGGTTTTCTCATTGAACTCCTCTTTGACAATCAATGCTGCGAATGGCATAATACCGCCTCCGAGCCCCTTCCCGATTACCACCATATCCGGTTCAATACCGTAATGCTGGAAGGTGAACATTTTTCCGGTTCTGCCGAGAGCATGTGGAATTTCATCCAGAATCAACAAGGCACCGTGCCTGTCGCATGCAGCACGAACAGTTTGCCAGTATTCTTTAGGCGGGATAAATGGTGCGCAGCGAATCGTCTCAGCAATAACCGCAGAAACATCACCTTCTTTGTCAAGGATATATTCGATGTAATTTGCACAACTCATGTTGCATGTATCCCCGCAATGAAAAGGGCATTCGGATGGGTTCGGCGGTGGTACATGATGTGTTCCGGGCATCAAAGGGCCAATATCTTTTCTGAACACGGCTTCTCCTCCAACTGAAATTGCATCGAGCGTGGCACCATGAAATGAATCCCATAATGAGATCGTTTTATGCCTGCCGGTAACAGCCCTTGCAACCTTAATGGCCATGCTGACAGCCTCAGCACCACCGGGAGCAAAAAGAACCCTGGTTAATGAAGGCGAAAAACTTGTCAGTTTTTTTGCAAGTTCGATAGCAGGTCTGTTTGTATATCGCCTTGTGCTGAAACTCAGTTTCGGCAGCATTTCCGTGATGGCTGCAACAATTTCAGGATGTCCAAAGCCAAGATTATGAATATAATTCCCATGAAAATCGAGAAGAGTCTGGCCTGTTGCAAGTGTGATTGTTGACCCCGCACATGATTCAATAACATTTAAACATGGTGTGGACAAGGTCTGATGCAAAAAACAGGAAGCGTCTTCATCCAGCAGTTTTTTAGATTCAGGATCAATATTATTTTCTGTCCATTTTTTCCTTGCCGGTGTAATATTGATATCCCCTTCAGATTGCAGGTTCGTATTCATGAGAACTGGTTTTTTTAAAAAAAAGAGTTGATAAACTGCCTGTTTACTAAAAATATTTCTGCCTTTAAATGTACAACTGATTTTTTCATATCCCTTAAACCGGCAACATGAAAAATGATTTTCAGACTCAACAAAATTCACGAATGGCCGTGCCTGATAAATATCTGTTCAAATAGCAGGCTGAATATATGTAAAATCCGAGAAAATGAAAGAAGTGCAAACAAAGCGAAACCCAAAATAAATTTAATTAACAATTTCGTTACATTGGGAATGTACTTCGCAAGTAATTGATACTTTAATTTTAATTGGAAAATTAAAATTTTAAAAAAAATCTTCCGGCGCTTTTCTAAAAGGGTACATATTGGAATCAAAGTTAATTTTTGGTTAAACTCTGGCTCCAATTAAAGAAGAATTTGCAAAAACAATCAATCTCTTTCACAAGACAATATTGTTATGAAGTTATGAAACGTCTATTCCGTGAACAGATAGAAAACAAGCATTTTTGACGGTTCCTTGTAGGGGTTTTTTGGAACGTGAGGCAACCTGCCGTCAAAGAAAAGAGTATCTCCGGCCTCGAGTTTTATGATTTCTCCGTCAATTTCGTAATCACATTTTCCTGAAATGATATATTTCATTTCAAAGGCATCCGTCTCTACTGTATTACGCGTACAGCCCGGTTCAAGGGTTAGCAATACTACTTCAAGGCCAATTGTTTTGAGGTCTTTGGTTAGAATCAGTTCATATTGAAAACCGTTCACATCATCCTCTTTTTCAATAGTTTCATATTCATCCGGTTTAATTACGGCATATTTAAAAAAACCATTGGGCATTACGCTGTTAAAAAAAGAACCGGGATCTACTTCAAGTGACCTGATGATTGCAAGCAGTACAGGTAATGAAGGTATCGTTCTTCCGTTTTCGATTCTCGACATCAGGCCATTACTCACTTCGGCCCTTCTTGCTATTTCGCTTGCATAAAGATTTTTTTCTTTACGTATCTCACGAATTTTTTTACCGATCCCACTGATATATGATTGCATAACGAATTACTTGAGTTGATATAGTTTATTATATATCATAATACAATACTTTTCGTAAAACAGAGTGTACTATTTAATCCATTATTGTGAAATAGTGGTCGGCCTCCATAGCAAGTACAGTTTCAGTAATAAGTGAGATGAGTGATTCAACATCTTTTAATGATGCTGTTTCAACAGGAGAATGCATATAGCGCAATGGTAGTGAAATCAGTGCGCTAGGTATTCCGGTTTGCTGATAGAAGATACTGTCAGTATCTGTACCGGTTCTTATACTTGTTGCTTCATGCTGAATCTCAATTTTATATTTTTCAGCAGTTTTCTCGATTAAACTTACGACACTCCTATGGTTTGCTCCTCCATGCTGTATAGTTGGCCCTTTTCCAAGTTTTACTGTTCCGTGCTCTTTGTTATTGATTCCCGGTGTATCGGTTGCATGGGTAACATCCGTAACGATGGCTGCATCCGGCATATGGCGGTAGCTCATCATTCTTGCCCCAAAACCGCCAATTTCTTCCTGGACAGAATTTAATGCAAGTACATTTACCCTTAGTTCACTCCTTCTTTTTCTGAGGCTTTTCATAACCTGAGCAATGATAAAGCCGCCGATACGATTATCAAGTGCCCGTCCGGTTATAATTTCATCATTCAGATAATCAATTTCATCCGTAAATGTTACAGGATCTCCCACCTGCACCATTTCCAGTGCTTCTTCTTTTGATGATACACCAACGTCTACAAATATATCTTTCCATGCCGGTTGTTTCCCGCCACCATTTTTTGTTTCCTGTAGATGTATTGCCGTATTGCCAATTACACCGGTAACCCTGCCCCGTTTATTATGAATATATACTTTTTTTGCCCTGGCAATAGTAGAATCACTCCCCCCAAGTCGATTTAATGTAACAAAACCACTATCAGAAATATGCTGAACCACCATTCCTATTTCATCCGCGTGGGCTTCTATCATAATAGTGGGTACAACACTATTCACATCCATCCTGGCAAGTGCTGAGCCATATGCATCGGATTCTACCCTGTCAGCATAAACGGAAATATATTCTTTCCAGATTTTCTGCCCTTGTGATTCGTATCCGGTTGGGCTCGGGGTTATGATAAGACTTTCTAAAAATTCCTTCGTTTCTGTATCGAACATAAATAAATCAAAATTTCAATTGGTTTTTGCTGAATATAAGAATCTGATAAGTGCAAATTACCAGAAAGATAAATCTATCTTCGTTATTAGTGATGATTTCTGTTTACCTTACAAAAAAACCGCTGAAATGCTATGATCAAACCTGATTATAATCACTCCCGCTTTTATCACTGGACGGAAATGAATGTCCGTTTTCGGGATATAGATGCACTTAATCATGTAAATAATGCCGTATTCAATACATATTTTGAAGAAGCCCGAATCCGGTTTATTTATGATATTCCCGAATTCATACAATCAATGGAGGCAGGGCACTCTTTTGTGCTTGTTCGAATCGAGGTGGATTACATCAGGCCGATATACCTCGCGGAATCATTACTTATTGGCAGTTCCGTTGAAGAATTCGGAAATACCAGTATTAAAGGAATCCAGGCTATTTATTCCAGCGAAACCAAAGAACTGAAAGCCATAGCCAGGTCAGTGGGTGTTTGGTTCAACCTTGTGGCAGAGCGCCCCGCACGCCTTCCTGAAATCAACAACAAGAATCACTATCTATACAAACAGTAATTGAATGGATAAGAGCAGGCAATATAAAATATTCAGTGATCCTGTTCACGGTTTTATCACGATACCCAAGGGTATCATCCTTAAACTGATTGATCATCCGTATATCCAGCGGCTGAGAAGAATTCGTCAGCTCGGTCTCGGCTACCTGGTTTTCCCTGCCGCCGAACATTCCCGCTTTTCACATGCCATCGGAGCCCTCGAACTTGGGCAGAGGGTCCTCAAAAACCTGCGCGAAAAAGACACCACAATCAGTGATGCAGAAGTTACAGGAACCCTTATCGCCATTCTTTTGCACGATGCAGGCCACGGCCCACTCTCCCACACTCTTGAACACACCCTCATAGAAGATTTTAATCATGAGATGATGAGTCTCAAAATCATGGAGCTGCTCAATAAAGAGTTTGAGGGCGAATTAACTACTGCAATTGATATTTTCCAGGATTTATACCCGAAAAAATTTCTTCATCAGCTCATTTCATCGCAGCTGGATATGGACCGGCTCGATTACCTCAAAAGGGACAGTTTTTTTACCGGTGTTTCGGAGGGTTCTGTCGGAATTAACAGAATTTTAAAAACCATGAGGGTCTTCAACGGCAATGTAGTCATTGAAAAAAAAGGAATTTATGCCGTTGAAAACTACATATTATCCCGCAGGCTTATGTATATGCAGGTATATTTACACAAAACGGTACTCAGTGCCGACGCTTTAATCCGAAAAATTTTTGAGCGCGTAAAATTTTTACTCCAGAACGGTGCACAAGTGAATATACCTTCAAAATCGATGGATTACTTTTTATCCAAAAAACCCTCTTCAAAAAAGAATATCTCATTTAAAATGATAGAACACTACATGGCGCTTGATGACCATGATGTATTTATTTGCCTGAAAAGCTGGAGCAACAGTAAGGACAAAATTCTTGCTGACCTCACAACACGTTTTCTGAACAGATCACTGTTCAGAACAACATTTGCTGACAGAAAGCATAGGGATTCAATGCTGGATGACATTCATCTCAAAACAAAAGAGTACCTCCAAAAGAACGGTTTTCCGAATGATGACATTTCGGTTAAATTTTATTACGATGCTGATGAAAGCTACAGTGAGGCGTATAAATATGAAAATGAAAGCATCTGGATACTTGATGAAGACAACAGAGCTATTGAGTTCTCCAAAGCTGCTGACACAAAACACATTATTGCATTAACCAAACCGGTTGTGAAACCCTACATCGTGCATCTCAAAGAAATTTCTTCTTAACGCAATAATCGAAGTATTGCCCTATGAACGGCTTAAATCATGTTTTGATATTGCCTGTAATGCCTTGAAATTTAGTTATTGAATAAATAAACTATTAACCGCAATTGGATTGTATAAATTAAATCATTCTCTATGAAGATTTTAGTTACCGGAGGCGCTGGATTTATTGGCTCCGCACTTGTTCGATACCTTATTCAGTATACAGATCACACCGTTGTGAATGTAGATAATCTAACGTATGCCGGTCATCTTGAATCCCTTGAAAGTGTTTCATCATCTGACCGCTACCATTTCGAAAAAGTGGATATTTGTGATGACCTGGAAATCAGGCGGATTTTAACTAATTACCGGCCTGATGCCGTTATGCACCTTGCTGCAGAGTCGCATGTGGACCGCTCCATTGACGGTTCCGCTGAATTTATTCGTACCAACATCAATGGAACACACATACTTTTGGAAGAATCCCGCTCCTATTTACACCAACTTGATGGTCATCAAAAGAAGGGTTTCCGGTTTTTACATGTATCTACCGATGAGGTTTACGGCTCTTTGGGGAATGAAGGGTTCTTCACTGAAGAAACTCCCTACGATCCGCGTTCACCCTATTCAGCAAGTAAAGCCTCCTCCGATCATTTGGTAAGAGCATGGTTTCACACTTACGGATTCCCCGCTCTCATTACTAATTGTTCAAACAACTATGGGCCACATCAGTTTCCTGAAAAACTGATCCCGGTAGTTATTTTAAAGGCTTTACAGGGTGAAAAAATCCCGGTTTATGGTACCGGAGAAAATGTACGGGACTGGTTGTTTGTTGATGACCATGCCAAAGCGCTGGTTAAAGTATTAATGGACGGTGAGGTCGGTGAAACTTACTGTATCGGCGGCCACAATGAATTGCGCAATATCGATGTTGTTGAGATAATTTGTGATACACTGAATAAAATCCTTCCTAAAAAAACAGGTGGCGATTACAAAGACCAGATCACATTTGTTTCAGACCGGCCCGGCCACGATTTCAGATACGCTATTGATGCTTCCAAAATTGAACGCGAACTTGGATGGAAGCCGCTGGAAACATTTGAAACTGGAATACATCGAACGGTTCAATGGTATATTGAAAACATAGATTGGTGTGAAGCCGTCACAAAAAATACTTATAACATGGAAAGGCTTGGTATTGGTTAAAGATTTGCGAATATCAGGACATATGAATGAGGTATTCAAAATGAATTTTTATCAGATTATAGAATGAAAGGAATCATATTGGCAGGCGGGGCAGGAACACGATTACATCCAAATACAATTGTGGTAAGTAAGCAGCTTCTCCCCGTTTATGATAAACCGATGATTTACTACCCTTTAACTACGTTGATGTTATCGGGGATAAAAAAAATACTGATTATTTCCACACCGGAAGATCTGCCAAGATTTAAAGACCTTTTAGGTAATGGTGTACAATGGGGGCTTGAATTAAGCTATGCCATACAACCCAAACCGGAAGGGCTGGCACAGGCTTTTATTATCGGAGAGCCGTTTATTGGTTCAGAATCTGTAGCATTGATACTTGGTGATAATATTTTTTATGGCCAGGGGTTATCCGGAAAACTTCAATCGGCTACACAACGCGAAACAGGGGCTACCGTATTTGGATACAATGTATTAGATCCTGAACGATATGGAGTGGTTGAATTTGACAAAAACGGAAAAGTGCTGAGTATTGAAGAAAAGCCGGAAAAACCAAAGTCCAATTTTGCAGTGGTTGGATTGTATTACTATGATAACCAGGTTGTAGACAGGGCAAAAGCTCTTAAGCCATCAAAAAGAGGGGAACTTGAAATCACTGATCTGAATCGAATTTACCTTGAAAATGGAGAGCTTACCGTTGAAATTATGGGGCGCGGCACTGCCTGGCTCGACACGGGAACCCACGATTCCATGCTGCAGGCTTCAAATTTTGTACAGACTGTTGAAAAGCGGCAGGGACTTAAAATTGCAAGCCCGGAAGAAGTGGCGTGGAGAATGGGTTATATCAATCTGGAACAGTTGAATGAACTTGCCAAACCACTGGTTAAAAGTGGCTATGGAGAGTATCTGATGAGAATTGTGGATACCGAAAACTGATTACTTGTTCCTCAAGGATACAACTCCATTTCCTACCCAATTTGGAAGTGGGAATATCCCAAGCGCAGGGAGATCCTTCCACTCCAGCCGGAAAAGCACCGGCTTGCGTGTGAGGATGACCATGTGCCGGGGGTTACGAGCCGGCGTTGATGTGACAGAAAAATATTCGTGCACCTTCGTGTCATCGTGCTTTCATGGTTAAAGCCTTCCTCCCTTTTCCTCATAAATCTGTCACTCATCTTTTGTGCGAGTATCACAAAACCTGATTCTTCGTTTTGATGTATCTCACAAACGATAAGGAGTCATGATCTTCTCTCCAGACCTCCTCCCAGGTTGTACCGATTTCATCCCGATACTCCGGAAAATATGTATCACCTTCATACTCTTCTTTAATTTCAGTGATTACCAATTCATCGGCAAGATCCATCGTTTGCCGGTAAATCTCTCCACCCCCAATAATGAACACTTTATCATCTTCACTTAGATATTGTATGGCATCTTCAATCGAAGAAAATGTTGCAACGTGTCCGTAGTTTTTTGAGCGGCTCAGTACTACATTTCTTCTTCCGGACAGCGGTTTTTCATTCAATTCCTCAAATACTCCCCGTCCCATCAGAAGAGGTGAACCCATTGTCGTTTTTTTAAAAAATTTCAGGTCTTCACTGTAATGCCATGGTAAAGAGCCGTCTTTTCCTATTACAAGATTGGGATCATGAGCCGCTATAATAATCAGCCTCATACAGCTACCGGAAATCTTATGACTGGATGCGGATCATAATTAAGGAGCTCAAAATCCTCGTATTTCAATTCATCAACAGGTTTTTTGGCAATTTTTAACTCAGGTAATGCTTTTGGTTTACGCGTTAACTGCTCCTTAAGCCCTTCGATATGATCTTCATAAATGTGAGCATCAACAATGGTATGGGCAAAAGTACCTGGCTGTAAGCCAACTTCCTGAGCTACTGCCATCGTGAGGGCAGAATAACAAGCAAGATTGAACGGGATTCCCAGGGCGATATCCCCAGAACGCTGGGTTAGATGGCAATGAAGTTTTCCACCCGATACATTGAAAATGTACATGATATGGCAGGGCGGTAATCCCATTTCTCCCAATAATCCCGGGTGCCAGGCTGAAATCACGATACGCCGGCTGTTTGGATTGGTTTTCAGAAGGTGGATGGCATTTTTTACCTGATCAAATTCATCATATTCCCACTTTTTTTGCCCATTACTGCCAATCGGCTGATATGCCGTTCCGTCTGAAGCTTTTGCCATTGGGAACCGTCGCCAGAGAACCGGATAAATAGGGCCTACATAACCTTCCTCATCGGCCCAGGCATCCCATATATGGATATTATTTTCATCCCGAAGCCACTTTATATGGTCATCTCCACGCAGATACCAAAGTAATTCCATGATCACCGAGCGAAAAAAAACTTTTTTTGTGGTTAGAAGCGGGAACCCTTCAGCCAGATCCACTTTATAGAATTCTGCGAAATTGGAAAGAGTTCTTACTCCTGTTCGGTTATCTTTCCACACTCCGTTATTTAATACACTCTGAACAAGATTTAAGTAAGCTTTCATATTACTGGATCGGGTTAAATTTAAAGTACAACACCGGTGAGAAGGAAAACGGCAATCGAAAAGTAAATGAATATTCCGGTTACATCCACAAGTGTTGCTACAAAAGGCGCTGAGGTTACAGCCGGATCAAATCCAATTTTTGACATAATAAATGGCAGCATGGAACCACTCATGTTGCCAAAAATTACAACTCCCACAAGGCTTGTGCCCACTGTTAATGCCTGTAAACCTAATGCCAATGAAAAGGGTTCTCCACGTAAAAACATCCAGAAGCCTATCACAATGGTTCCCATTATACCCAGTATGGAACCAAGAAATAATCCGGATAAAAATTCTTTACGAAAAACCCAAAACCAGTCTGATAATTTTATGTCATCGGTTGAGATAGCTCGAATGATTAATGTAGCAGCCTGTGAGCCTGAATTGCCACCGCTCGAAATAATCATGGGAATAAAAAGTGCCAGGATAGCGGCGGCGGCAAGAGTTTCTTCATACCCTGCCATAGCAGTAACGGTAAACATTTGTCCCAAAAAAAGAAGTATGAGCCAGCCAATTCTTTTTTGAACCATATGGGTCATGCTGGTTTCCGAGTATACCCTGTCCAAAGCGCTCATACCAGCCATCAGCTGCATATCTTCTGTGGTCTCTTCTTCGGCTACGTCCAGCACATCGTCAACAGTAACAATCCCGACTAAAATACCACCTGAATCAACTACCGGCAGAGCTACCCTGTCGTATTTACTGAGCATTCGTACTGCTACTTCCTGGTCGTCAAATGCACTGAGTACTTCAAACGAACTGTCCATGATGTCAATAATTTTTGCATTTGGCTCAGCAAGAATTAACTGATTTAATCTCAGGTCATCGATCAATTTTTCATTTTCGTCAACAACATAAATCACATTCACAGTTTCGGCAGTTCTTCCGAATTTTCGTATGTGTTCAAAACTTTTTTCAACCGTCCAGTCTTGTTTAACACGCACATAGTTCGTGGTCATCAATCGTCCAACACTTTCCTCCGTGTACCCCAACAAACGCCGAACCAGTGCTATATTCTCTCTGTCCATGGAGTTCAGCACCTTTTGCGTAAGGTGCCCTGGCAATTCCTCCATCAGCGCCACTCTTTCATCAGGTTCGAGATTGTTCATCACATCGCTTAACTGCTGCTTGCTGAAAATCTCGAGAAGTTCTACTCCTTTTGCCGAGCTCAGATGGGAAAAAACATCCGCAGCTTTGGCTTTCTTGATCAACCTGAATATAACAACGGCAATTTCCGGTTTTAAATCTTCCAGTAATTCAGCGATATCAACAGCCGGAACCTCCTCAAGAACTTCTTTGATTGAAACCCATGCCTTGCTCTCAATCAATTCATCCAATTCCGGTTTTAACAGTTTCGCGATCATGCCGTTTGAGGAATGGTTTTTTTTGTTAGGTCAATAAAATCAATAAATTTGATCGGCCAGTTTTTTTTTCCGTATGCTGATTTTCAAATGTAGATTTACAGCATTAAAATATAAGGGCTGTCTGCCTTAAAAAATAACTCGTAAAAGAAATTATTAATGGCTAAAAATTCGGTTTAACGCATTTTTAGCAGCCACTTGCTCAGCAGTCTTTTTGCTTTTTCCCTTTCCTTCTCCAAGTTTTGTATCATCAATAAAAACTGCTACATGGAATGTTTTATCATGCCCGGGGCCGTCTTCAGTAACAACCACATATTTTGGAAGGCTTAATTTCTCTGATTGAGAATATTCCATCAGCAAGCTCTTGTGGTTATCAATTTTGGTGACAAGATCTTCGAAATCCAAAAACTTATCGAGGTTCCACATTACAAATTCCAATGCTTTTTGATAGCCATTTGAAATATAAATTGCGGCAATAAGAGCTTCATATACATCAGATAAAACACTTTTGGAAAGTTCGATTCCCTGCCCGGCAGCACGGTCACCAACTTGCAGAAACTCATTTAATCCCAGATTTAAGGCAAGTTCAAAAAGTGTATCTCCGCGAACAATTTTTGCCCTCAGTTTAGTAAGAAATCCTTCATTCTCACTTGGAAATTTTTCAAATAAAATTTCTGTAACAATCAGGTCGAGTACTGCGTCACCTAGAAACTCAAGGCGTTCGTATGTTTCTGATGAATTGTAGCGGCTGTTATCAACAATTGACCTGTGGCGTAGGGCTTGCCTGTAAAGTTCAACGTGCTCAGGTGCGATTTCAAAACCGAGCTTGTTTTCGAGATGATAAAATCGGCTTGTCTGCTCCGTTTTCTTTCTATCTGGCTTGATCCGGAACCATTTTTTAAGCCGATTAATCATCTATTCTTTCACTTAACAAATTTTTTAAAAATGAGTGTCGTGTTATGTCCACCAAAACCAAATGCATTATTCATGGCGTAGGTTAAATCTCTTTCGACAGGAATATTTGGTGTATAATTCAGATCACATTCAGGATCAGGATTATCCTGATTTATAGTTGGAGGTATGATACTGTGATAAATTGCAAGTAGTGTTGCAATTGATTCTGCCGCACCGGCAGCACCCAGCATATGCCCCGTCATTGATTTGGTAGAATTTAAATTAATGTTCCAGGCATGCTCACCAAAAACTTTTTTAATGGAATTGGTTTCTGCAATATCACCCAGTGGTGTGGAAGTGCCATGCATATTAATGTGTTCGATGTCTTCCGGCTTTAAACCTGCCATTTCTAACGCACTATTTATAGCAAGGATAACACCGTTACCATCAGGGTCGGGTGCAGTTATGTGATGTGCATCAGCCGAAAATCCATACCCGATAATCTCACCGTAAATTCGGGCACCCCGGGCAAGAGCTGAATCGAGCGATTCAAGAAAAAACATGGCCGCACCTTCACCCAGTACAAATCCGTCCCGGTCTTTGTCAAATGGGCGGGATGCACGCTCAGGTTCATCATTCCTGCGTGATAGTGCTCTCATGGAAGAGAAGCCGGCAACCCCTATTCTCCAGACAGGAGATTCCGTACCACCACATAAAGCCATATCGGAATTGCCATATTTGATAGAATCGTATGCAAGGCCGATGTTATGCGAACCTGTGGCACAAGCTGAAACAGCACAATAATTCGCACCTCTGAAACCGTATTTGATGGAAATCTGCCCGGCTGCAATATCCGGAATTAACATAGGTATAAAAAATGGGTTTACACCCTTGGAGCCATGTTCATGAAGTGCTACAGATTGTTCAAAAAAGGTAATCATACCACCGATTCCGGTTCCAACAATCACAGCTACACGATCTTTATTTATTGAATCTAAATCTATTTTGCTATCTTTTATGGCCTCATCTGCACTAATCAGGGCATATTGTGTAACAGGATCGAGCCGCCTTGCTTCTTTACGGTCGAAATAATCATTAGAATCATAATTTTCGATTTGCCCTGCAAATTTTGTAGGCAAGTCGCTTATATCAAAATGTGTAATTGGACGCACTCCACTTTTACCGGAAATGAGACCGTTCCAAAAATCAGGAGCGGTCTTTCCCAGTGGTGTTAATGCGCCGATCCCCGTAATTACTACTCTTCGTTCGGCCATATCAACAATGTTTTATAAATAGACGAGTTTAAGATTTTTCCTGAATGTATTTGACGGCATCGCCAACTGTTGCAATATTCTCTGCATCTTCATCGGGAATGCTTATATCAAACTCTTTCTCAAATTCCATGATAAGTTCTACGGTATCCAGAGAATCGGCACCAAGGTCGTTGGTGAAATTTGCCTCGGCAGTAACTTCTGACTCATCGACACCAAGTTTATCTACAATAATTGCTTTGATTTTTGCTTCTACGTCTTGTGACATATTGAACCTTTTGTTTGTTTAGGGTTTAAATAAAAGTTAGTTAAATTAAATTCTTTGCCGTAAAAAAATACAACATCTCATTGAAAAATGACATGATTGCATAATCTATTTCATTGTTTCAACCTACATTGCCATACCACCATCAACGCGGATTACCTCGCCGGTAATATAAGAACTGAGATCTGAAGCAAGAAACGCCACTACATTGGACACCTCTGCCGGTTCACCTGGCCGGCCAAGCGGTGTCTCCTTCTTAATTGTATCAAGAACTTTTTCGCTTAGTTGTTCCGTCATTTCGGTAAGGATATAACCGGGTGCCACTACATTCGCCCGAATATTGCGGCTTGCAAGTTCTTTTGCATATGATTTTGTAAAACCAATAATACCCGCTTTTGATGCGGCATAATTACTCTGACCTGCATTTCCGGATATGCCCACTACAGAACTGATATTAATAATGGAGCCGCCCCTGGCACGCATCATTGGCTTGGTTGCCGCTTTACTGTAATTGAATACGCTTTTTAGGTTCGTAGTAAGAACATCATCCCAAGCCTGTTCGTCCATTCGTAGTATAAGATTGTCCCTTGTGATACCGGCATTATTAACTAATGCATCCAGTGAACCCCACTGTTTCACGATTTCACTGATCACTTCTTCAGCTTTTTTAAAATCCACGGCGTCAGCCTGAAAAGCAAGTGCTTTTACACCGGTTTCTTCTATTTCTTTTACTACCTGATTGGCTGCATCCGATGATCGCGCATACGTTATTGCAACATTGGCACCAAGACGGGCTAATGTCAGTGCAATCGATTTACCAATACCCCTGCTTCCCCCTGTAACCAAACAGTTTTTTGCTTTTACATTCATAATAGGCCTTTATTCGTATCCTTCAATGTTTGCATTTTTAACAGTACGCTTCACCAGGCCTTGCAATACATTGCCAGACCCTACCTCAATAAAAGAATATGCGCCGTCATTTTCCATATTTAAAAGTGTCTCTGTCCATCTAACCGGGTTTACTAACTGGTTGAGCAGATTTTCTTTCAGTTCGTCTGGATCTTTCGAATGTTTCGCAGTAAAGTTGCTGTAAACAAAACATGAAGGATCAGAGAAAGTCAACTCATTTAACTTTTCCTCGAATGGCTGTAAAGCCGGTTTCATTAATGGAGAATGAAATGCGCCACTAACAGGTAGCATTTTCGCGATTCTGCAACCGCGCTCTTTAGCCAAATCAACTGCTTTTAATACAGCTTCTTTATCCCCGGAAATGACGAGTTGACCGGGGCAGTTATAATTCGCGGGTACCACTGGTTTTTGGATAATCTGAGTAGCTTCCCTGCAAATTTCATCTACAGTACGATCTTCCATTCCAATTATAGCAGCCATGGTTCCGGGATGAATATCACCCGCTTTTTGCATTAAACGGCCCCTCAATGAAACGAGTGAGAGTGCCGATTCAAAATCAAGAACTCCAGCTGCAAACAGCGCCGAAAATTCACCCAGGCTATGCCCGGCTACCATATCTGCTTTTAGCCCGAGCGAACCGAATAATGCTGCCGAATGGATAAATAATGCAGGTTGTGTGTATTGAGTCTGAGTCAGAATATCAGCAGGCCCTTCAAACATGATCTCACTTATCTTGTAACCGAGCAATTGATCGGCATCCAAAACAAGCCTTTGAAAATTTTTATCCTGATCAAAATGAACTTTACCCATTCCAACCTTTTGAGATCCCTGTCCGGGAAAAATAATTGCTTTCATTTTCCTGATTTATTTAGTCCATTCGAGGTAAATCGCGCCCCATGTAAGACCACCTCCAAAAGCTGAAAGAATGATTTTATCGCCTTTGTTCAGTTTTTCCTTCCAGTCGTACAGACAAAGTGGAATAGTAGCAGCCGTGGTATTTCCGTATTTACCGATATTGATCATCACTTTTTCACTGCTAAGCCCCATTCTCCTTGCGGTTGCATCAATGATTCTGAGATTAGCCTGATGTGGTACCAGCCAGGCAACATCATCACCAGTAAGATTATTCCTTTGCATAATTTCAAGAGAAACATCTGCCATCCCTTCAGTTGCTTTTTTAAAAACAGCGCGGCCATCCTGCCTGATGTAATGCATTTTATTTTTAACTGTTTCTTCGGTAGCAGGGTATCTGCTGCCACCCGCAGGCTGGTAGAGCATACACTCCTCATCACCTTCTGTATGATGAACAAAATCAATGATTCCACCTTCATCAGATTGTTCGAGTACGACAGCCCCGGCTGCATCCCCAAACAGAATGCATGTGGTACGGTCCTGAAAATCAACAATAGCACTCATTTTATCAGCCCCAACTACAATCACTTTCTTTGCCCTGCCTGATTCGATCATCATTGCGCCGGTTGACAGTGCATACAGGAAACCTGAACAGGCTGCCGAAAGATCAAAGGCATACGCGTTTACAGCCCCGATTTTTTTCTGGACAAGTGCCGCCGCCGCCGGAAACATATAGTCAGGAGTCACAGTTGCCACAATAATGGCATCAATTTCATTTGCTTCAACTCCGGCATCTTTTAAAGCTTCTATTGAAGCAGCGGCTGCCATAAACGACGTAGCTTTTTCAGGGTCTTTCAGGATTCTCCTTTCAGATATACCGGTTCTTGACCTTATCCATTCATCATTGGTATCAATATATTTTTCAAGCTCTGCATTGGTAAGAATGTAATCAGGCAAATAATGCCCGACACCGGTTATTTTAGCTCGCTTCAAACTCATTTAAATCAGGTTAGTTTTTCAGAGACTGGACTATTTTGTCATTAATTTCAAATTCAACACATCGTACGGCATTTAAAATCATGTTCTTGATTGCCGTTACAGAACTGCCCCCATGCCCAACAAGGCTCAGGCCGTTAACACCAAGAAATGGGATTCCACCCACATGTTCATAGTTAAAGGAATTCATGGTTTTAGCTATCACATCAAAAATAAGTTTTTGAGTCTGTTCATCGATGCTTTCGGCGCTCATGGTTTTTTTGAGCATATATATCAGTACCTCCGGTATTGATTCACCAAATTTAAGTACAATATTTCCGGTAAATCCATCGGTCAGATATATATCAGTTTTCCCAAACAAGATATCCCTTCCTTCGATATTGCCATAAAAATTTGGAAGATCCGACAGCAGCTGAAAAACTTCTTTGTGAATATCCAGCCCCTTTTCTTCTTCTTCACCAATATTCAGTAAACCAACAGTTGGATCTTTAATTTCGAGAATTTCCCTGGAGAAAATGGAGCACATTTTCGCAAACTGCAGGTACATGGCAGGTTTCAGTTCAAGATTTGCCCCGGCGTCTACCAAAAGGCTAATTCCCTTTATGGTTGGAAATGTCGCGGCAATTGTAGGCCTTATAACCCCATCAAGTTTCCCTAATAAAAACATGGACGCAGCAAGCAGTGCCCCGGTATTACCTGCACTGACAAAGGCTGAACAACTACCTTGTTTGTGCGCAGATAAACCAATGTTTATAGATGAATTACGCTTCTGCTTTACAGCGGTGGCCGGAGATTCCGTCATACCGATAATCTCGGGAGCATGGAGTATATGGATCCGATTTGAGTGATATTCTGAAAGGTCCAGTTCTTTCCTGATCAAATCCTCCGGGCCAATCAACAATATTTGCAATTCACTGTTTTCGTTGATTGCCTCAATAGCACCCTTCACGGGACGCTCCGGGAAATGATCTCCTCCTACTGCATCAACAGCAATAAGCATATTTTCAAGGTTTAATTATTTGGAAATATTTATGACCTGTCTGCCCCTGTAATATCCGCATTCCATACAAACATGATGATAACGATGCATCACACCACAATTTTGACATTCAGCAAGAGGTGTCTCTTGCAATGCATGGTGTGCACGTCTCTTGTTTTTTCGGGAATTTGAGATTTTTCGTTTAGGATGTGCCATTTAATTGGTACTTGTTAATTTCTACTTCAGTTTTTTTAATGCTGCCCAACGCGGGTCAATCATTTCATTATTATTTACCGCATCATGTCCAAAAATTTTCGTCTCAAATTCAATAAGATTTCCTTCAGAATCAAAAAAATCAGGGTGAATTTTTTTAATTGGTACATTCAACAGTATTGTATCGCGCACTTCGTGCGTGATATTAATTTGCATATCACCGGGTATTTTTTTCACAGCCCCTTTATCGGTTTCTGCCTCCTCTACCGGGTCTGGTTCATACAAAATATGATAAGCTCCGTGAACACTCCCGATAAAACGGTTAAGTGATCGATCACATATCAATTCTGTTTCAGCTTCAATTTTCAATTTAACCTCAATAAAATGGTTGGTTTTATAAAAACTAATGTCCACAACTGCACCTTCAAAGCGGATATCATTTTCTAAAACCAGCTCATTTTGTTCCAAAATGGCCTGCCTGATGCTTGCACCGTTCGGCAGCTCCTGTAAGTTAAATATCAATTTTCTAGTTTCCACAACAGCTTTATAAGATAAAAACTAATCCTTTTTTTTGCAATTTAATTAAATAAACCAAAGAGCCTGTGTTCAACAAGTTCAATCACCCTGCCGAGGTCTTCTTTTTTATTTACAAAATCAAGATTATCAGTATCAATGATTAATTTATCGTACTCGTATCTGTCTATCCAATCCTCATATAACCTGTTTAGCCGCTCAAGATAATCTATTCGAATGGTATTCTCGTAATCCCTTCCGCGTTGCTGTATTTGCCTTACCAGAGTGGGAACATCTGCCCTTAGATAGATCAGCAGATCGGGTGGCTGGAGATACTCTACCATTTCATGAAACAGCGAAAAATAATTATTATAGTCACGATCGCTCATTAAACCCATTTCATGGAGGTTTTTGGCAAATATTTCCACATCTTCGTAAATGGTTCTGTCCTGGATTAAGCTCGTTTCAGTTGCCATTAGCTTTTTTTGATTGCGAAAGCGACTCGATAAAAAGTAAATTTGCAGGTTAAAGCTCCAGCGTCTCATATCATCATAAAAATCCGGAAGATAAGGATTGTTATCAACCGATTCATAGTATGCCTTCCATCCGAAATTCTTACCCAGTAATGTAGTAAGTGACGATTTGCCTGCACCAATATTACCGGCAATAGCTACGTATTTTCGTTTTTTTTCAGCCATCAA
>SKKO01000150.1 GCA_007123715.1 Balneolaceae bacterium
AAGTGAAGGCAGCTATTCACTCAAGCCATGTAGGCCGGAGAGCTTCTCCGGCTTGGAAAGCCTATGAATAACAGACGAACAGACGAACCGATTAACAGATTAACAGAATAAGTGGGTGCAGCTTTAGCTGAATGGATCCCCTTTTGGATGGCATTTGGCCAGTACCGGGAGTATACCAGAGACAGATTAACCTTGGAATTATCTATTGTTCGAGTCATATTCAACAGTACAACAGTACAACAGTTCAACACCCCTCGATATTGACATTCAAATCCCCTCTCATCTTCTCAAGAGATAATGATACTTTGTAAATATTATTTTTATCTTCCCTGTTGGTTTAAAAACTATGCTTACAAAACGAATTATACCATGCCTCGATATTAAAGGCGGCCGGACCGTTAAAGGGGTGAATTTTATCGGCCTTCGTGATGCAGGTGATCCTGTTGAACTTGCCCGTCGTTATACCACCGAAGGGGCCGATGAACTGGTATTCCTTGATATTACAGCCACAAAGGAGAAAAGGAAGACGCTGGTAAAACTCGTCACCGAGATCGCCAGGGAGATCAGTATTCCGTTTACGGTGGGCGGAGGTATCCGGTCTGTGATGGAGATTGAAGAAATCCTAAAAGCGGGTGCCGACAAGGTTTCCCTGAACAGCTCCATCGTGCATGATCCTTCACTGCTTACCCGCGCATCGGATGCATTCGGCTCACAGGCCATTGTTGCCGCTGTGGATGCAAAGAGAACCGGTACATCATGGGAAGTGTATGTGAAAGGGGGCTCCGAACCCACAGGGATCGATGCAATCGAATGGATGATGGAAACGGAAAAGCTTGGGGCCGGTGAAATCCTGCTCACAAGCATGGACCGCGACGGCACCAAATCAGGCTTTGACCTTGGCCTGTTAAAAAAGGTCAACCAGCTGGTTCGGATCCCTGTAATTGCAAGCGGGGGTGCGGGAACCATTCAGCACTGCATTGATGCTGTACAAAAAGGAGATTCGGATGCCGTTCTGGCTGCCAGTATCTTCCACTTCAGAGAAATTGAAATTGAGAACCTAAAAGCAGAAATGGCCCGGGCGGGAATTCCTGTGCGCCTGTTAACTAACCGAACCAACACATTTAACAACTGATGGCAAAAGAAGAAATAGAATTTTTATACGACCTGGAACGCCTTCTCATTGAACGTAAAAAAAACTTGCCCAAAGGCTCCTATTCAACACGCCTTTTCAAAAAGGGAATTGACAAAATCGCACAAAAACTTGGCGAAGAAGCAGTAGAAACCATCATCGCCTCAAAAAATAAAAAACAGGCCGAAGTGGTAAATGAATCCGCCGATGTTATCTACCACCTGCTCGTACTCCTCGTGGAACGCGGCATTCCCTTCGATACGGTTATCCAGGAAATGATGCTCAGAAGTAAAAAATAGTTCTCCTGTTTTTCTTCAATGAACGACCCAAATCCGAAAATCATGATCGGTAAGTTGTTGTTATTTAATATCACTATTATTTAACGATCACTACGCGCAAAAAGCAGGAAAATAGTCATGACTCGTCCTGAGATGGTGCAAGCAAAAAGCATGCGCCATCTTATAACTCACAATTCACAACTTAAGACTATCACGGCGCCGGATACACATAATGTGCCTCAAAACTGAGCGGGATACCGATCGCCCAGTAAACGAGCAGAAAGATAGTCCATGTAATGAGGAAGATGATGGAATACGGGAGCATCATCGATATAAGTGTGCCGATTCCGGTTTTTTTCACATAACGCTGACAGAAAACCACCACCAGCGGAAAGTACGGCAGCAGCGGAGTGATGATGTTCGACACCGAATCGCCCACCCGGTATGCTGCCTGGGTAAGGTCGGGTGAGATCCCAAGCTGCATCAGCATGGGTACAAAAATGGGTGCAATAAGTGCCCACTTGGCCGAGGCTGAGCCCACCAAAAGATTCACAAACGCGCTCAGGAAAATGATCCCCACGATAGTTACCTGACCCGGCAGCGCCAATGATTGCAGAAAATTGGCCCCTTTCAGTGCCACAAGCAGTCCGATGTTCGATTTACTGAACGCATCAATAAACAGGGCACAGAAAAAGGCCATTACGATGTAGTAACCCATGCTCTGCATCGACTTGGTCATATTGTCAATCATATCTTTCGAACTCTTATACCTGCCCGAGGCATAGCCATACACCACGCCCGGAATCAGCAGAAGCACAAAAATAAGGGGGACAATCGCCTGCATCAGCGGCGCCCGGAAGGAGACCAAAGAGCGGATTTCGGGATCAACCATATCGGGCCCGCGCAGTGCGGAACTCTCGGGAATAGCCCAGGCAATCAAACCGATCATTCCGGCTGTCATGGCGGCAAAACCCCACCAGAACGCTTTACTTTCCCGCGGGGTGACGGTTTCCATTTTTGGCATCTGGTCTTCGTCGCCATCCACTTCGATACCGCTCAGCCGCGGCTCTACAATTTTATCGGTAATGTACCATCCCACAAATACGATGAGAAAACTGGAAGCCGCAGTAAAATACCAGTTGTTGATGGGATTCAGGTTTATGTCGGGATCCAGAATGCGCGCTGCTTCAAGGGTAAAACTCATGAGCAGCGGATCAATCGCGGAGGGTATAAAATTGGCCGAAAAACCACCGCTTACTCCTGCAAATGCCGCCGCGATTCCTGCCAGCGGGTGACGCCCTGCAGCATAAAATATCACCCCCCCGAGAGGTATCACCAGTACATACCCGGCATCTGCCGCGGTGTGGCTCACGATGGCGATTAAAATCAGCATCGGAGTAAGGAGCGACGGAGGGGTAAACCCAAGCAGCTTTTTGAGTCCGGCATCAATCCAGCCCGAATGTTCCGCGACCCCTACACCCAGCATCGCCACCAGTACGATACCCAGCGGGGCAAATAAGACGAACGTCTGCACCATACTGGCCAGGAATGCGGCCAGATTCTCGCCTGTGAGCTGATTAATCACTGCAAGATCTTCACCCGTTCTGGGATGAACCTCCCCAAAATTGATCTGAGACAGGATGGCTGATAATACCCATACAATCACCAGAAGCCAGAAAAAAAGCATAGCGGGATCCGGCAGTTTATTCCCCAGGGTTTCTATGCCATTCAGAAATTTGTCGAAAAATGTCCCCCGCCCTTCACTTGACGGTGGTGTTGCCTGAGCATCTTTTTGTTCTTCAGCCACGTTAGATAAGTTTGATTCCGGTTACCTCAATTCCTTGCAGAAAATAAGAGATTTACTACTGTATACAAGAAAAAAAATAGCGGGATTACGGGTGTAGCTTTTTATCATACTTTCGGGGAGTGGAATGAGATGCGGATTGCAGGCAACGGGGGTTACCGGCAGAGAGTCCGGATAAAGATTTGGTTTATTATGAATCTGGAAAATTCACATCAAATAAAACGTAAAAAAACCTCATCCATTTACCCGGCTGCACAGTCGCCAACTGTTAACTTTCCATGGCGCTCTTTTCATACCGGTGCTTGGTAAATAAACCGCCGCTGATAGCGATTGCCAGCAAAAGCAAGTAGGCAAAAAGCAGCGTGATATACGAAAATGTATCCAGGATCCCGATCATGGCCAGGAAAAAAGCGGCCAACCATGAGATAGCAGAGACGGCGCCCACAATGAATGAGACTTTTACCAGGGTCTGGTTCGACTCTCTGTCTTCCTCTCGAAGAGATATCAGCTCCATCTTTGGTGCCACATAGAGATTTAAAACAACTCCATTAAGTGCGACAACTCCCACGACCGTCATTTTCATCAGAAATCGTTGATTTTCCAGATAACCCTGAAGATCAGTGAACATAATCGCAACTCCACTCACAAATAACAGGATGAGGCCCAGCACAATCATTTGCGAAAGCAGATGCATAATCACAGCTTCACGGGTTGATATTTTGAAATTATTGAGGAAATGAAAAATCATCACATCGAGAATCAGGGCGCCACCCAAACCCAGGACTAATCCCAGCAGGTGAACGGTTATCGTATAGGGTAAGGCATCCTGTAGCAAAGATATACCAATCACTTCCGGTCTTGCCATGATAAGGGCAGAGATCATACAGGATAAAATCAGAAACACTAAAACCCGCCAGCTGAACCACTTGGCAATAGCGAAAACTGTAACCAGATTGTAGATTAAAAGAAGTGTTATGATTCCGGAAAGTAACAATATAGCCAGGTCAAGTTCCGGCAGGGTAAACCCAAAGACAAGCATACTTGAATAAACCAGGGTAGTGCAGATAAAATAGCCCATTATAATTTTCTCAAGAGGAATCTCGAGAAAGAGTACGCTTTTAATTTGTGCTACGGGATGATTTTCAGTTTCTTCCTCAGTCTCCATTTCTGTCTCATTAGAGTACTTTCGCATGTACCTTTTAGAGATGGAGATGCCAATACCTGTTAGTGATAGCAGAATGAGTATATATAACATAAGCGTGGTTTTAAAATGCCCTTGTTGCAAATAGTATGCAAAATACAACCAATACGATGGTAACAAGATCGGCCATTCGCCGAATTACTTTATGAATCAGTTTCCAATGCTTTTCCATTTCGTTAGTCCTCTCTTTACATAATTAATATCAAACTATCTGAAAGCGTTCCATGTAAATGTGATTCCATTTGATGCCCAGATCGTACAGCGCAATTCCTGCCATATCCATCATAGGAGCGGGGCCGCAAATGAAAAACATGTAATTATCATGATCTTTGGGCATGTATTTGTCCAGAAGTTCTTTGGTTACGAAACCCTCTTCTCCATCCCAGTCTTCGGGGGGTTCATCGAGAACGTGAACAACTTTCAGGTTGATTTCCTGGCTTATCTCCTCAATTTCATCCCGAAAGGTAATTTCTTCCCAGGAGTTATTTGCATAGACCAACACTGCTTCTCTTGGATCGTTATCGTCACGCATGGTTCGGAGCATGCTTATTGCAGGCGTTATACCGATTCCTCCCATAATCAGAAAAATATGGCGGTCTTTGTGGGGTGTAAATGATCCAAACGGGCCCTCAAGCCAGGCGCGACCGCCGGTCTCCATACCTTCCCATGTGCCTGTGAAATCACCATCTGTTTTGGCAGTAAATTTGATGAGTTCATCCCGGGCACTCGATGCAAACGTGAATGGATGCTGCTGCAGGGAAAAGGGTGTGGGCCCGATAGTTATCCATGCAAATTGGCCGGGAGTGTACTTCATTCTGTGATGGCCCTCCGCTTTAAGTGAAAGCGTCCAGCAGTCCCCGATTTCTTCTTTAGCAGCCACAATTGTGTAAGGCCTCTTCTTATTCAGCCATGGGCGTACCAAACGCGTATGGATTACAAGGTACATCGCCCCTGCCATGACCCCACCAAGACCAATTTTTTTCCACAGTGGATCCATATAATGCGATACCTGCATTGCGTGGACAACTCCTATGAATACGATAGCCAGCGCTAAAAATCCATGAAGCAATCTCCAATGCTCATATTGCAGATTAAATGTGATTCGCCAGATGCTGGTAATAGTAATCAGAATAATTGCAATCGTTACAAAACTCAGGGCAATGGCGCGCATAAGATTAACCCGCGGATCGAAATAGGAGATGAATGCGGGTTCTGCGATGATCAGGGTAACGGGATGCGCCAGGATAAGAAAAAAAGCGGTGATCCCGATCTGCCTGTGAAAATTGATGATGTTATCCTTGCCATACGCCGGGGCAATGTGCTTAAATCTGCCGGAAAACACAAACTGCAGCGCGAACATAGAAAGCCCTATAAAACCTAAAGAAACCCCAAACTCAATCCAGAAAGTGCGGTATTCCGGGATTTCCCCAACCACTGCAATGATCATCGGAATCAGGGCAAGTAACACATAAATTGAAAGCCAAAATAGTCCGTTTTTAAGTGAGTATCGCATGTAAAATTTCTTTCTCTTTATATCTTGGGCAAATAGCGTCGCAGCATAACTTCTTCCCAATCTGATATCTGACTTTAAACGCTTTAGGTGTAATTAATCAGGTTTACAAAGGGTATAAAACTTTCTTTCGTACCGTTTTGAATCAATCCTTTTTCCGAAAATTAAAAAGTTTGCTACCGCAGCAACAAGTTTTTAAGCCAACTGGTAATACGTCCATACTACCTTATTATAACGCTTTTAATGTTCACGAATTCTTTCAACCCGAAACCACCGTGTTCCCGGCCATAGCCTGAATTCTTTATACCACCGAACGGCATGGCAGGATCGGCTATTCCGAAGGTATTAATAAACACCATTCCCGTATCAAAGTGCATTTCTGCCAGTTCGATGGCGGCGTCTTCATCTTTGGAGAAGATTCCTCCACCCAGTCCGTATCGGCTGTCGTTCGCAATGCGCATAGCATCTTCATTATCCCTGGCTTTGATTAGTGAAGCTACCGGTCCAAAAAGTTCATCATCGTAAGCAGGCTGGCCGGGCTGTACATTTTCCAAAATGGTGGCGGGATAGAAAAATCCTTCTCCATCGGGAACTTCCCCTCCACAAGCTATTTTGGCTCCGTTCTCCACGCTTTTCACCACCTGCTCGTGTAAATTTTCACGTAAATCTTCGCGTGCAAGAGGGCCTAAATCAGTATTTTCGTCATTGGGGTCACCCATTTTTACTTCACTCATCGCCTTCACAAATTTCTCCCGAAACTCGTCGTACACTTTTTCAGTTGCGA
>SKKO01000236.1 GCA_007123715.1 Balneolaceae bacterium
AGCCTATATACAATCTATTCGTCAAATTTAAAATTAATTTAATGAAATTATTTTAATATCAATCAATCTGCAAATAAAATTTTGAGTTTCTGAGCCGTTATATTCGCAGACAATTCTGTCCATATGTGTTCTGTTTGTATCTTATGAACTCCGGTACTGTTTTCTTTCTTTTCAAAAAAATAACCTTCCGCTATTCATATAAAACAATCACCTCTTTTTCATATGATCCACTCAATTAAATCCTTTAAAAAAATAGTAAGGTATCATCATTTTCTATATATCATATTTCTGTTGGATTCATGGAAAACTTTTCTTAAATCAAAACTTTAATTGTATCCGTTTGATAATACAAACCATTCTGGGTTGAATCAAATTTTCAATAACGAATCAATAACCAATATAAACCCTTAAATTTATTTTAATATAGTTAATTTGCGTGATATAATTGTATTTACTGATGTTAGTCTGTATAGATATACCCCGCTTGAAAGATTTGACGCATCAAAACTAACAAAGTGTGTTCCGGCCTCAAGACTTCCATTTTTTAGAGTAGTTACCTCACGACCAAGAATATCATAAACCGCAAGGTATACTTCACTGCTCACAGGAAGGTCGAACGAGATTATCGTAAAGGGATTGAAAGGATTCGGATAATTTTGATGAAGTTCCACTTTATCTGGAATCAAAGTTCGATCATCAGGTAATCCGGGTTGTACATGAATGATAAACCTCGGATTCATATGATGGTTCTTATCATTCATTATATCCTGAGCTGATGTTAAATCATCCTCACCATATCTGGCTTTTAAATTGCTATTAAAATTAAATGTATAAGATGAATTAGAATCCAGGAAGTGTAGTGCACCTGTTATTTTATCCTCGATTTCAATAATCCAATCAGGAGGAATATTTTCATATCTTACTACTGATATCGTTGCGGTACCACCTACTCCAGCCGAATGGAGTTCAACGGGTACAGACACTTTTCTACCGGGATCAAACGGCCGGGAATCCTGAGCTTTTAGAACAAAATCGCCATTAGAATCACCAACAAATGCTATGTTAACATACCTGCTGGAAAATGGTATTATTTTTTGCGCATCTCTTAAATCCCATTCATGTCCGGCATTTGCGTGAAAATAAAGCTGAAATGCCTCATCAGTAAAAACTTCACCGGTATTTGAATCAATTGCTTCCAGTCGAAAACCTATAAGGCGAGCTTTGGTTAATTGTTTTTGAAATTCTGTGTTGTAGTCTGCGGATACATCAAAAGGTATGTCAATTTCAGGGGCATCGTTATTATGAATAAAAAATCCCTGGAAAGCAGCAATACTTTCTCCGGCATTTATAACTTTATAGTTACCGGAACTTTGCCATACTTGTGCTGTGACACTCGCGAGACTGCCGCCGGACACCCATGCATTCAAGCCTTCATTCATGTCCAGTCGAATATCCATACCAAATGGATTCCCAAGTAAATTCCAGGTATTGTTCGTATGTCCATTAAAATTTCCGGCCATGTCTGAATATAATGGAACAGTAACATCAGACTGCAAAGCTGAACCATTCGATAACAGGCTAAATGGCAGTGGCTTACTGGGCAGGTAGTCTGCATTATCATATATATACCACAGAAAGCCTCGTCCCGGATCGATAATTTCTGTGGTATTACCGGGCTTAACCCATGGATTCCCGGGGTCAGATGGATTAAATGTATAAACATTTGAAACACCTGCCTCAATGGCTGCTCCTGTAATACCCTGAACATGATTTTGCCGATTCAGGGATTCAATACTAAATCCGTTTGAAGAAACAGCAAGCATTCTCCATCCTTCCCCGCCGGTAATATCCCGCAATACAGGAAAGTGATTCGCGTAAAGAATATCATCGATTTCAAGGAAAGCCTTTCCTCCTCCGTTACTACCCCCAAGAAAACGGATTACAGATATTATTTCACCCGTTTCTACTGGGCTGCCCTGGTGATTGCCATTTGTGGAACCCGGCCCTGCAGCTACAAAATTCCCATCTATCCAATAAGCCTGCTGATCACTGTTTAGAGGAAAAGATATTCCATTTCTATAATAGAAAAGATTTTGAAATGAATTATTCACGTAAATTTCAACGATGTGCTTCTTATCCAATTCAACAAGGTTAAGATTAAAGTCATGCGCTGAACTGATACCCGTGCCAGTACCGCTTTTTCTCTGTTTGTCAATTAATAATTCTCCGGAATCCTGATCTTCCTGTACTGAAAACCTGATTCCGGCAACAAGGTTTCCCAGACTTAACACATTACCGGCCGAATTCTCATTACCTGCAAAAATTTCAAGATTGTTTGGACCTTCTGCTCTTATTTTAATTGTGGTTTTGAGATATAATAAATCTGTGGCATCAAAATCCTGAATTTCGAAAATATTTCTCGCGCCTGTAGCTCCGGCATCAAGTATCATTCTTGAGTAGGTACCTATTTCATTATGAGCATCTGAAATATGAATATTCCTGCCATCATTATTCACCGCTGTACGTACTCTTAGAATACCCCCATCCGTTTGATTTTGTGATATAAAATGCAGATCATCACCGGCAGTTTTTACTCCTGTAAAATTTCCAAAATCGTATGACCAGACCTGTTCCTGGCCTGAAGCATGAACAATTTCAATGATAGAAATGAAAGTCAAAAAGACGCAAAGCCTTCCAAGTAGTGGTCTCATAATCTCTCTAATGTTTACTTATTCGCCAGGTAGCTAACGAATCTCGATTCTTGATATCTCTTATTTTTTTATAATCAGGCTTTAGCCAGCCTAAATATGCAGAATCAAAATTTTAAAATCCAAAAATATTTTGATTTATTTATTTCCCTGTTTCATTAATCTGATAGATAGGTTACTTGTTCCAAAATAAGGCCTTTAGCCGGGGCACTGAAACCTTTTTGATTCATCTCATTTTTAGTCAGGAGTCCGGCAAAATCACTGAAACTGATTTGCCCAGTCGCAACTTTTATCATGGTACCTGCGAGCCTGCGCACCATATGCCTTAAAAAACGGTTTCCGGTAATATGATAAACCAATATATCCCCTTCTTCTGCCCAGCGGCTCTGCATAATTGTACACGTTGTAGTTTGATAACCCGATTCAGATGGAATACAGAAATTGACAAAGTCATGTTCACCTTTTAAAATTTCTGCACAATCTTGTAATAAGTTTTTATTTACCTGATGATATACATTCCAGCAGATATGCCTGAATAATGGGGTTGAACGCTGTATGATTTGGTACCGATAGCTACGGGAAATAGCGTCGAACCTTGCATTAAAATCAGGTTTTGCAGGTATAATGGTTAACAGGGCTACATCACCGGGCAGAAGGCTTTTCATAGCCGTTATAATTTTGGCGGCATCATACTTGTCAGGCAGATCCACATGGGCAACCTGTGCTTTCGCATGTACACCGGCATCTGTTCTCCCCTGACCCACAATATCAATCTCTTGCTGATACAAAGTAGATAGTGCTTCTTCGATAACCCCTTCCACAGTTCGTAAATCAGGTTGTTTTTGCCAGCCTCTGAATTGGGCTCCATCATACTCAAATGTGAGTTTATAACGATTCAATTGATTATCCGAAATGTATCTTGGTTAAATATTTACAACCTTTGCCCAAACGTTAAAACCTGATTTCGATATGCGCAATGGCACCGGCTGATTCCCTGTCATAAATTACCGGCATAAGGTACACCGAAGGTAAATTTTCATGAGATCTTGCCCGATGATAAGCACTAAGAGCACTTACTACCCGATTAACAGCCATCAAACCAAGGATGCCCGGCAATTGATTCTGTACACGGTCGCGATCAGTTCTGAGTTGATTATACCGGATTCTGTCACCCTCGTTTTGCCAATTCCAGTTATTTTCGTTCGATTCCTCAAGTAACCTGTTCCAGTTGCGGCTGCGAAGCTGGAAATCGTTATACTCTTCAAGGCTTGAGTAATTACCTATAGCAAGCCGGAATGCCCTGCTTCTGTGATCAATCTGAACCCCGGCCTTCAGCGAGGCAAGTGTCACATATCGTTCTTCAAGATGTGAAGCCCGTCTAAGTAACCCGGCATACGAAGCGATAAATACTGCTTCTGTCCCAAAATGAACTTTGCCCCTATTCCAATTTTCTTTATCAACATAATAATGACCCCAGCCTGGTAATATCATTGACCGAATAAAAGCACCACGCGGATCAGGCTTATGCTGAGCCACAATATTTGCGGATAATCCAAAAAAATATATAGTGACGATCAATAAAATAAATCTCAATGTTCTCATAAAATTGAATTTACTAAAGACCGATCAGATTTGGGAATATTGAATAAATTCCATCACATAAAAAAAGCGCCTTCAAATAAATGAAGCCGCTTTTTTATTCGTTCAAATCAAAACAGATTTGGTGCTATTTTTCATCATTTTCGAGCAGGGCTTTTCTTGACAAACGAAGTTTTCCTCCATGCTCAACTTTCAGAAGTTTAACGTCTATTTCATCGCCAACTGACAGAAAATCCTCTACCCTTTTAACATGGCCGTGATTGATTTCTGAAATATGAAGCAATCCTTCTTTACCGGGTACAATTTCCACAAAAGCTCCGTACTCTTTGATCGCTTTTACGGTTCCTTTGTAGATTGTCCCTTCATCCAGTTGTCCGGCAATAGCCTGTATCCGTTTCTTGGCATTTTCAGCTTTTTCCAGGCTGTCGGCAGATATTGTAATCTGACCTTTTCCATGTTCATCTTCCTCAATCCAGATTTCGGTACCGGTTTCTTTCTGAAGCGTTTGAATAACTTTGCCACCCGGGCCAATTACCGCTCCGATACTGTCACCGTCAATCGTCATCTTCACAAATTGCGGAGCATATTTTGAGAGTGATTCACGGGGTGTGGAAATGGTTTCAGCCATTTTTTCAAGAATATGGAGCCTGCCACTGTGAGCCTGGGCCAGGGCTTCTTCAATCACTTCAAAGCTGATACCCTGAACTTTCATGTCCATTTGAGTGGCTGTAATACCATCAGCGGTACCTGCAGTTTTGAAATCCATGTCGCCCATGAAATCTTCTTCACCCTGAATATCGGAAAGTACAACCGTGTTGTTTTCTCCTACAATCATACCCATAGCAATACCTGCAACCGGCTTGGGCAGAGGTACACCGGCATCCATCATCGCCATTGATCCACCACAAACAGATGCCATGGATGATGACCCATTTGATTCAGTGATATCTGATCGTACACGAATTACATATCCGAAATCATCAAAATTCGGTAAAACCATTTTCAATGCACGTTGTGCAAGATAGCCGTGACCAATTTCGCGTCTGCCCGGCCCACGCAGAAATCCTGCTTCACCCACACAATACGGAGGGAAGTTGTAATGAAGCATAAACGTTTGATCTTCTTCATAAAAGAGAGTGTCAATGCTCTGTGCATCGCGTTTCGTGCCCAGCGCCACTGAAATCAATGCCTGTGTTTCGCCCCGGGAGAAAATAGCAGATCCGTGAACTCTTGGCAGATAGCCTACCTGAGACCAGATATCGCGAATATCAGTGGGACCGCGACCATCAATTCGTTTTTTATCCTCAAGAATCATATTGCGCACGGTGTCTTTCACCATCTTGCCGAAAATCTCAGCGATTTCGCCACCGGCTTCTTCAAATTCTGAGTCAGATGTAATGGCTTCTTTTACTTCCGTTTTTACTTCTTTCAATTTTGCGCTGAATTCCTCTTTACTCAATCCGGAACCCACAATTTCTTTCAAGCGGTTACCAACCTGCTCAGCAACTTTAGCTTCCAGTTCTTGATTACCTTTAATCGCAACGAATTCGCGCTTTTCAACGCCATACTCGTTTCTCAGCTCGTCCTGGAATTCACAAAGCTTCACAATTGCCTTGTGGCCTTCTCTAATGGCATCCACCATTTCTTTTTCACTGATCTCTTTCATCTCACCTTCGATCATGATCACGCTTGTTTTGGTGCCGGCAACGATCAGATCCATATCGCTTTTTTTCAGCTCGTCTATAGTGGGATTAATCACAAACTCACCATTTATACGGCCTACTTTTACCTGTGCCATTGGCCCATCATAGGGTATACCCGAAATATGAATAGCTGCGGATGCGCCAAATGCACCCAGAACGTCGGCCTCATTTTGACCGTCTGATGAATAAATCTGGCAGATTACCTGTGTTTCATGATAATATCCTTCAGGAAACAACGGCCTTAAACTTCTGTCAATAAGCCTGCTTGCCAAAGTTTCACCATCTGATGGCCTGCCCTCTCTTTTCATAAATCCGCCGGGAAATTTTCCGGCGGCAGTAAAGCTTTCCCTTAAATCCACAACAAGGGGGAAGAAATCCTGCCCCTCTTTTACGTCCCTTGCACTTACAACGGTACATAATACCATCGTATCACCCATTTTAACCATTACCGCACCATCGGCCAATTTGGCGATCCGCCCGGTTTCTACGGATATTGTTTTTCCCGGTGCAAATTCAATACTTCTAAAATCTTCTTTCATATAATTGTTTATCTACTTTCTTTCTTATTAATTGCTTACGTCTTTTCTTCGAATGTTTCTGATTTCACACAAATACCGGATGGTAAGCGAAAATGGTATTTGCACATAAAAAAAGGCACGTAGATACACGCGCCTTAAAGAAATG
>SKKO01000178.1 GCA_007123715.1 Balneolaceae bacterium
CTGCCTGTACCGGCCCGCCCGATACCATTGTGATGGGTTCTGCGACAGTGCTGATTGAGGGTATGCCCGCTGCGCGCATGGGTGATTCTACTGCGCATGGCGGAACAATTGCCGCCGGTGAATTTACTGTTTTGATAGGAGGTTAGTAATGCAAAAAGAACCTGATTTTATTGGCCGAGGCTGGAGTTTTCCACCCCATTTCGATAAAAATAACAGATCTGTAGCGATGACAACAGACCGTGAAGATATTGAAAAGAGTATCGAAATATTATTGGGAACCATCAAAGGTGAACGGGTGATGCGCCCCGATTATGGCAGCAACCTTGATGAGATGATATTTGAATCTTTCGACCAATCTATTAAAACCTATCTGAAAAGCTCTGTTGAAACAGCCATTCTTTATCACGAACCCCGTGTGGAAACACTTCGCGTGGAACTGAATGACAAAGAAATTTATGAAGGGAAAATCCAGATTGAAATTGAATATGCCATACGTGGCACCAATTCACGCTTCAATATGGTCTACCCCTTTTATATCAATGAAGGCACGGAGATTTAAACTGTATGAGTAAGAACTGCCATCATAGTAACCCTTTAATCCGTGAGGGCACTTCCCAGCCCGGCCGGGAACTGCCACTTCGCAACCCCGGTAATATTTCCCTGCATGATCTTTCCGAAGACGACTGGATTGATTTTGCCTATGATTATGCAGGGCTTCTACATTACTATTCACCAGATAATCCAGATATACCCGCAGGTAGCTGGCAAGCTTTTTTTGAGGATAAGGAAGAGCTCAAAACTTTTGTGAGGGATTACAGCGGGGGTGAGGCAGACCCACTGTTTGGTCTCTTTATCAGCTTTTTAAAACTGCTGGCTTTACCCCAAGCCAGTCTGAACAGGATAACAAAAAAGCACCTTGACTATTACTACCGCGAGCTTCTTCAGTTAAAAGAAAACCCATTTCTGCCCGACCGGGTTCATATTGTATTTGAGCTGGCTAAAAATGCCAAAAATACACTCCTTGAAGAGGGGACTCTGCTGGATGCTGGCAATGACAGTAATGGCAAACCGCTTCATTATAAAGTTGTTAAACCGCTGGTGGTGAATCCTGCAAAAGTGAGTGCAATCCGTTCTGCATATACAGATGAGTATGGAATTTTGAGATATGCCTGGAACCCGAAACATGCGGAAGGTCTGGATCAAGATGCAGATGAAGGGGGGACATGGTCAGCATTTGGTAATGAAAACTGGCTGGAAATGGATCCCAGGTTTTATGTGGCATCCCATTTGTTTCATCTTGCGGAAGGTGAAAGAGTAATACATATGGAGATGATACTCGACACCGCTTTGTCCGAACCAGTTTCTGCAACCTCAGTCCATCTCGAGTATACATCTGAAGAAGAATGGCTGCCATGTGAAAATGTAACGTTCAGCCTGTTCAACTCAAACAGAGGGCTTCGCTTTACAATTACACTGACCCCTGAGGCAGATCCTTTTACCTCCTATGATGAGGAGATGCACGAAACAAGACTGAAAACAGCTTTGCCTGTTTTGAAAGTTCGTTTTTCAGATCGTGGCCTCTATGGAACATTGCAGGCCCGCAGACTGCAATCGTGTTCGGTTTCCGTGGAAGTAAATGGAATCCGCACATTACAGTTGCAAAATGAACAAGGCAACATCGATCCGGCAAAGCCATTTATGCCATTTGGTTCCTCACCCAAAATCGGATCGAAACTGAAGGTAAAATATGGTGAACTGGCTGGCAAGCCGCTAACAGAATATGGGTTTGGCTTGAGATGGCTCAATATGCCTCCCAATTTTTCCGAGCATTACAAGCATTATCAGCCGTCTATACAAAAACTGGTTGCAATGTATCTGACGTCTGATTTTTTCGGAATTAATATTGCCCAACAGTTTTTTTTAGAACTGGACCAACAAGGCTATTTCAATTATCAGTACGGTATTGCAGAAAAGAAATCAGATTTGAATATTGAATCCATCGAAGCAGGATCCGCAGGTTTTATAGGCAAAGCCGAAGAAATTCAACATAACAGGGCAATGATGTTAACTGGCACTTCAACACCTGCAGAAGATAAAATGCTGGAGGGATTTCGGTTCCGGATCAACTCGGGATATTCCGGATCTAAAGACTTTCCCCTTTTTAACGATAATAATTCGATCGTTGCAATCAACGGTTCTCCGGTAAGCCTGCCATCACCTGAAATTGAACTCTCATTGCTTAGTTCATTTTATCATGACTTATATCCAAAACTGTATGTTGCACTGACGATTAAAGAGGGTAAAGCTGGTACTCCGGACCCTGATAATTTACCTAATGCACCTTATACACCGCTGCTGGATGAATTAACGCTGAATTATAAGGCAAGAGCAGACTGGACACCTGATTCTGAGGATATTGACATTTTTCATCATCACCCATTTGGCGTTGAAAAGGCCATGGGCAACCAACCCTCTTTGTTGCCTGCCTATCCGCACAAATACCTGTTTCTTGGCCTGCAGGATTTGAAACCCGGAGATAATCTCAGTCTGTTATTTCAGGTTGACGAAGGGAGTGAAAACCCGCTTCACAGTTATTATGCACCGGATAATGAGCCATTATGGTCGGTATTATCCGGCGGAGAATGGACTGCCCTCGAAAAGCGCGATATTGCCGGTAATTCAACAAATAACTTTCTAAGATCCGGAATAGTTGAATTACAAATACCCCAAAAAAATTCGAACCGCCACACTCAGCTCGATGACGGCCTTTCCTGGATCCGCATTACACACCGAAAGGAAACCGATGCAGTGGCCCGGTTTATTGATATCCATGCTCAGGCTGCTGAAGCACTGTTTTTTGATCAGAACAACTCAAAAAACCATCTGCAGCGTATGCTCGAGCCAGGTACCATTGGACAGCTTGTAAACCGGCGATCTGCAATCAAATCTGCCGACCAGTTTTATGCCTCCTTTGGCGGTGTGTCCACCGAAGAGCCTGATGCTTTTTACAGGCGTGTTAGTGAGCGGCTCCGCCACAAAAGCCGCACTGTGACTATCTGGGACTATGAACACCTTGTATTGGAACACTTTCCTGAAATTTATAAGGTGAAATGCCTGAACCACGCCAAGCGCTGCACAACTTCGCTCAAAGAATTGTCGCCCGGTGATGTAACCCTTGTGCTGATTCCCAAACTGTCGTCACTGGCCGGGAAGTTCCGATTACAGCCACGAGTAAGCCAGGACCTGATGGACAGGGTAAAAGAATTTTTAAAAATCAGGATGCCACTTCATGTAAACCTGCACATTGCCAGTCCAGATTATGATGAGGTATCTTTCCGGTTTAATGTGATGTATAAACCTGGGCTCGATTATAACCACTACAAACTCCGGACAGAAGAAGACCTGCAAAAGTGGCTTACTCCCTGGGTGTTCGATACGTCAGCTGATGTGCAATTCGGTGAATCACTCTATGTCTATGATGTGATTCATTTCCTCGAAAAACTGGGATATGTGGATTATATAGAGAGCCTTGAAATGTTTCACCGTCCGCCTCAAATGGCGGAAACCAATAAAAAGGTCATTACACCGGGAAGCCCGATGGCAATACTGATTGCGGGCACACATGAAATTAATCCTGTAATACCCTGCTGAGATATGGAAAAACTCTCCATTAAAAAAAATACCCGTACACGAGACGACCGTGATTTTGAACATCTGAGGTCCGAAGGGAGAAGGTACATTGAAGATCTGAGCAGAAAGCTGTGGACGGATTATAATTCGCATGATCCCGGTATCACCATTTTGGAAGCATTGAGTTATGCCATTACTGATCTGGGCAACCGGATCAGAATTCCCGTACCAAATTTACTTGCCGGGAATTTGAAGGACGGGCATCCGGTTTATGAAGCTTTGCCCACCGCAAAGCAAATTCTGACAACCGCACCGGTATCAGAATCAGACTACAGAAAACTTTTTATTGATATTGAAGAAGTAAAAAATGCTTTTATAAAGCCCGTCCGGGATCATATCATTTACACTCATTGCCTCAAGAAAGAAGAAGCAGAAGAAACCTGGTCTAAAGGGAAACTGAGCTACAGCCCCGCCCTTGGGGATCACTATAAACAAACAAACAAATTCGGGCTAAAGGGTCTTAATAAAATCCTTTTCGAGCCGGTACTATCGGTTCAACTGATGGATAAGCCTGGGAAAGAGATGAAAATTAACGAGATCAAAGAAGCCATCAGGAAAACTTACCATGCCAACCGTAATTTGTGTGAAGATCTTGTGCAGGTAGAACCGGCCGGCACACTTGAAATTCTTGTTTGCGGCGATATGGAAATTGAAGGCGATGCAAATGCAAATGAGGTAATGGCCCGGTTTTTATTTCGAATCCAGCAGTATTTCTCGCCTTCTGTAAAACGGTATTCCCTGCAACAGTTGCTGGAAAAAGAGATGCATGTGGAAAATATTTTCAACGGGCCGGTGCTCCGGAACGGGTTTATCATGGATGAAGAACTGGAACAGGCCAATTTTAAAAACACCATACATTTATCCGACATCATCAGAATAGCGAAGGATACGCCAGGGATAAAAAAAATCAGAAAATTAAGCATGAGAGTTTGTCCTGAAGGGATTGAGGATTGTGACTCACCAGCTTCAGGAGAAGAAAAATGGACTCTTTGCTTTCCGCCAAATCATGAAAAGGTGCTGAAGGTAAAAATCAATCCATCCATTCAGCGAACCAACCTTTATAAGGATGTGGTACCAGTTTTCACAGATGTGGAAATTGTACGTAACGAGTTGCTGAAAAAACAACTTGCACTGGAAAAAACGTTGCAGCTCTCTTACGACGATCTGCCCAATGAAAATCATGAACCGGTAAATTCAGGCATCTACACCACCATTCAAAACGATCTTCCGGCCATCTACGGAACCGGCCCCGAGGGACTATCTCCCGATTTACCCCCGTCGCGCCATGCAAAAGCTCAACAGTTGAAAGGGTATCTGATGTTTTTTGATCAGATACTTGCCGGTTATTTTGCACATCTTAAATATGCGGGTGTGCTTTTGTCTCCGGAACTGCAGGGATCTACCTACTTTCCCGGTGAAATTGAGAATGTTAAAGACCCTGAAAAAATATTTACCGGTAATCCAGGTTTTAAGAAAGGTTTACAAGATGCAATCAGCCGTCTTGATCGCGCTGATGAGAGAAAAAACCTCTTTCTGGACCATCTGCTGGGTAGGTTTGCGGAACGGATCAGCGATTACGCATTCCTTCTTCTCGACAATTCACTTACAGACCTGCATTCGGCGAAATTGTGGCATAAGTCATCAATTCTCAAAGAATATCCTCAGGTGAGTTACAGGCGATTTCAGTCATTTAATTTTTATTGTAATGAATGTGAAGCATGGGATACGGATAATGTTGCCGGATTAAAACAGCGCCTCGCACGCCTGCTTGGAATCCGGGAATTCCGCAGAAAGGATCTGGCCACAATTTCCGCAAAGATTGTTGAGACAGAAACAGGAGATAAATGGAGGTGGTATCTGCATAACGAATCAGGTGATACCCTGGTCCAGAGTATCCCGGCATTTGCTGCCCGTGAACTTGCCGCCGAAGCCTTTTGGAATGTATTGTTACTGATGGATGATGCTTCAAATTTTACAATTACAAAAGAGGGGGATCATTTTAAAGTACTATTGAAATACAGAACCGGTGAGGGGGCGGCTGAAATGGTACCGGATTTTCCAAACAGAAATCGTGCAAAGAAAACTGTTGAGGAGCTTGCCGGCCTGCAGCGGCAAAAACTGATCGAAGAAGGGATTTACCTTTTTGAAAATATTCTGCTTCGGCCTGAATACGATGATCCTAAAGCGAATAATAAATTCATGCATATCTGTATGGATTCCGAATGTACCCAGTGCCCGCCGTATGATCCTTATTCTCTTAGATTAACGGTTGTACTGCCAGGATGGCTCAAACGGTTTTCGAACCTGCACTATCGGGAATTTGCAGAAAACCTTATCCGAAGTGAAGTGCCGGCTCATATCCTTACACGAGTTTGCTGGATCGGCATGGATTCGGATTTGAGTACTTCAGAAAGTGCCGCAGGCAAACCACAGATGAAACAACTACAGCACTTATACAAAAAGTGGCTCGCATATAAAATGGAGCATCCTGACAAGCCCCATGAGAATGATCATTTGAAGCCGCTTGCTGATGCATTGCACAATCTGGAAACTATCTTTCCGCAAGGCAGGCTTCACGATTGTCAGGATCCTGACGAACAGCTCACATCGATTGTTCTTGGAAGGTCAACCATAGGTGAAATTAATAAGGAGAAAAGTGATGAATAACTATCTGGATAACAAACCCCCCGTCTATAATCGATTTATTAACAACCAGGTGCTTACCGAGAGCCAGCTTAATGCGCTTTTGAACCACCTTAACTACCAGGACAAGGCCAGCCGCGCCTTTCTGACAGGGGCAGGCATTGTTTGTGGCCTGGAAGTTTCGCTGTCATCAAACGGGCGGCAGGTGCGTGTAACAAAAGGGGCAGGGGTAACTTCTGACGGGGACTTGATCAGCCTGGATCAAAAAGATTTCACTGCATTCAAAACATTTGAGGATACGAATGCACGGTATCCGAAATTCATCCGAAACAATAAAACCATACCGTTATGGGAACTTCGCGAATCGGATGAAGCATCGGACATTCACCCGCTCAACAGCTTCACTTCCACAGCCGGGTTTGAATTAAACCGCGCAATTGCTTTACTGTATCTCGAGTATTTTTATAAAGAACCGGAAGACTGCTCGCCGGTTGATTGTAATTCACAGGGTAGAGAAGTAGTTGCGCGCACCCGTGTAGTACTGATATCTGAGATTGATGCCGAATTTATTTCACAACAGGATTCTGTATTTGCCGATGTTCCCGATAAACATTCACTAAAAGGCAAAGCTGTTTTCGATACATTATATGCGCAAAGAGTAATTCATTCCGATTTGACAGCAGGTCCTGTTGAATTTACCGATGCCTATCGCGTTTCTTTTAACGGGATTGTCACAAAATTAAGCGAACTGTCAAAAGTTCCTGTTTTAAAACGCTCCCACGACAATCTTAATGTCAATTTCACCCAGCGTTTGCGGTTAATTGCTTCCGCTGATGCTCATAGTCAATATGTTTATGGATTCTATAAAGACCTCACAGAGGCAATCAATGAATTAACAGGATTGCTAAAACAGAATATTTCCATATGCAGCCCTGATGTTACTTCATTCCCAAAACATCTGTTTTTGGGTGTAATTAGGGAGGATAGGGATGATTACAGGCACCGGTTTTATCCTTCTCCCGCATTACAGCATCCGGTTACGGTCGGGAACATTCAAAAGGCGTATCGAAGAATATTGTTGATGATCAGGGATTTTCAGGTTGGGCTTGAAAATGATATCCGGATTACACCTTCACTTCCATATAGCCGGCCTCTGGGTGAGCGGGCAATACCGGTATATTACGATTTAAAAACAGCAAACAAAGCTTCAGCTTTTGTTGAAAACTGGAGAGTAAATGGCTCTGATCAGGTGCCAAATTATTATGGTTACGGTTATCCATCCTCTTTTAAGCCTCTCGATGTGTATTTGCAGGGACACGATTTTTACCGTGTTGAGGGACATATCGGACAGCCGTTGTTTAATACCATGCAAGCCCTGAAAAAAATCAAACAAACAAAGGGGCTTCCATTCAAGATACTTCCTGTTTCTGCAGGCAGTATTATAGACGAAAGAAGCATAGATTTTGATGATTATAAGGTTTATTTCGAAGACCTGCAGGTTGTTCTGAAAGCATGGAATGAAGAACATCAATGTCTGATGCAGAGTGCAAGCAGGTTTTTATCGGGGTTTAGTATAGAACAGCCGGGTAAACATTCCAGCTACATTGAAAAAGATGTTCAAAACATCCCTGCTGTAACAGAGCGCCCTCGCGATGGGTTTGTTCACGTCCATCATGGCATTTATCAGCCAATCTTTCATGAAGAGTATGGGGCACCTCATAAAGAGTTTCATTCACGCAATATAGTACTCGAAGGGGTAAATAAAAGCGAAGGAACTGTAGGGAATATTCTTATAAACAATATTAAGACATCTGATACGGCAAATGACATCAGGGCAAATTACAGAGAATGGTTCGGCGGTCGTTTAAACGAGATCGATGAAACGCTTATCGATATTACCGTACGCAAACCAATTGAATTGATTGGTTTCATGAAAGAAACCGAAGACCGTAAGATTACTGATATACGTGATTTTACCCCCGAGAATATGAGCCGGTATATAGCATCGCTCGAAGAACAATGTGGAAGGTTTAAAAAGGCGCTTATTGATATTCAAAAAGTCATTTCAGGTCAAAATAATGAAATACCCGGCTCAGCTGAATGGCTGGGAACATACCTGCAGATGATGCACCGCCTAAGCGAATCGTGTTGTTTGGCCGAAAAGGTTAAAGTTCTCTATCAGACCATTCTGGAACGAAAAGAGGAGCTTTTCAGCCAATTCAGGCTTCATACATTTCTGGATAAGCATCCCGGAGCGGAGCACCTTGCGGGGGTTCCGAAAGGAGGCACATTCATACTGATTTATTCGGCAGGCAGGAACCGCCGCATGAGGTTGAATGAAGGGCTGGTGATTGGTGATTTATGCCTGCCTTATAATTGCTGTTCCGGTACACCATCGGCGACGTTTGTCATTCCTGAAGAAAAAACTGGATTGAGGCTGCCGGCAGATCATATTTGTAAACCTGAAAATGACATAGACGAAATCAGGCTGGATGTTAGCCCTGCAAGAGCCGAAGTTAAAGCATTTATTGATGAGGATGAATTGCAGTCGGCTATCACTCAGAATGAATCCGGCATATTCTTTAACCCAAATCAGGTTAAAGTGAGGGATTTTGGCAAACCAATCCGGTTTACAGTAAACGGTAAGGCTGTTGATGCCCGGCTTACTTTACACCGAATGCCAGAACCGTCTTTCAAAATTGCCGATCAGGTCCAATTTAGCCGGAATAATACGATTGCAGCAGTAAGTATCAAAAATACCACCAAAAACAGGAATGAATTTAATTTTCAGTGGGATTTCGGTGGCAATCAGCTCATTGATAATAATAATGCTCAGTTTATCCATGAGTATAATGTACAACCGGGCGAAGAATTCGCATCTGAAATAACAGTTCGTGCCTCCAACGACCACTGTTCGGCCATTGCGAGTGAAAGTGTCAGGTTCCAGGTTCCTGCTGTCGAAATACCGGAGCCAGAACCCGAACCGCCGCCGCCTATGAATTGCAGGGATATGGCTCGGAAAAACCTCACCCGTTCATCAGAAGCGTTAGAGAGGTTTTATCAGTCTGTTCCTGTTGTTCAGCGCAGAAGGTCAAAAATCGAGGAAATCCATGATCCGATTGTTATTTCATTTTATAAAGATTTAATCAATGATCTTGAGACATCCCTGAGTGGGGAGATGGATGAAAAGGTTCGTGAATTTATTCAGGGTGTACAGGGGTTTGTATTGACAAATGTAATAAACTCAAACAACCAGCAGGTGCAGCAATATGCTATGATATTGTTTATGGAAATGATATTGCTTTATCTGGCAGTCCATTTGTGTCGTGAAAATGTTCAAATAACCCTGCCGGAATTATTTATGCAGGCACCTGGCAGAATTGACGTAACCCATGGTGCGGAAAGGCGAAGAGTGCGGATCGACTGGGTAAAAACTGCAGAAATGTTCGCAGAACGATTTGAAGGCTCCTTTAAAACAGTAATGCAACGTTCCGGATATTTAGCAGACTTTACTGAAACAGCACAATTTTTAACAGGGCGTTTGTCACGAGAGTTTAGAACCGCAATTGCAAATATTCACCGTTTGATTTCAGGCTGATTGAACATTGACAATAAATAAAAAAAATATCATCAATAAACTGGTTATTGACATCCGGCTGCCGGGTGATCAAAAACAGCATGATGATAAGTCAGACCGGGTAAAGGCTGCTGTTCTTGATGGTATCTTCTCTTTTGCCCAAAATTATACTGGTAGATTATCAGACAAGATTTACAGGACAGATTTCCTGCAAATAAATATCATGGTTCACCAGGAGAAATGGAGCGATATCGCTGATGAAGTAGAACAGCAGCTTAAAGAGCATTTTTTACAAACGGGTGAGCCGCTATTACAATTTCAAGGTGCCAGAAAGCCAGGCAAAGTAACTGAAGTAAAGCAACTTACTGCAGGACAGAAAAGTGAAGAACACCTGTTTTACTATTTAAAGCATGGTTTTTATCCATGGTGGTCTGGTAATTTTGAAGGGATGAAAGTAACAGATACCCTGTTGGCCGAATGTTCAGTTGATTTTTGGGAATTAAAGTTGCGGCCACTGTTAAAGGATTACCCTGTGGCTGTTGAAAGGATCGTGAAACAATTTTCGGAACAAGCGAACCGAAGGGTTATGATTCTGGCGACAGGCGAAGAATCTGTTGCAAATAAAGCAACAGGATTTACAGATGAGGTGGAAAAGTTTTTAAAAAAACGTCCCGGGTCATTTCCTGATGGATTTATAGAAAAGGTCATTACCAGTGTCAGGGTACACCTGCTGAAATATTTTCTGGATAAAAGAGGAAAGTTGACCGGTAGCGCGGAATCACGATTCATGGAAGCTGCAACGGATGTTTTCCTGAAAATGGTGCCGTTAAATACTTGTTATGAATGGATTGAATCGTTAGAAAATAACAAGGCAAGTAACAGGAAAAAATGGGCTGAATCTGCTAAAAAGCAGTTACAGGCATACACCGGCAAGCCGGCGAAATATTTTTCAGAAAATGAAAAAAAAGAAGAACGGAATGTAATTGCAGCAGTTACAGAAGAAGGAGATTTTAATGTATCACAGTCCGGACTTGTTCTGCTTCATCCTTACATTTCAAGATTATTCGAAAAAAACGGTTATCTGGAAGACGGATTATTCCGTTCTGATGAAGCGCGTGAAAGGGCTGTTTGCCTGCTTCATTATCTAGCTACCGGTGAAAACGAATACCCTGAACCGGAATTAATGTTGCCGATGCATCTGTGTTCCTGGCCGGCCGGCATCCCTGTAAACCGGTTTTTAACCCTCAGCGATTATGAAAAGGAAGAGTGCAGCCGCTTGCTTAAGAGTACCATTGAACATTGGCAGGCACTTAAAAATACAAGTGAGGATGGGTTGCGTGTAAATTTTCTGATGCGGAATGGCCTGCTTAAAAGAGGAGAATTTGGCTGGACATTACATATCGAGCATAAAACCCATGATGTTTTGCTCAATATGCTGCCCTGGGGAATTTCAATCATAAAATTCAAATGGATGAGTGAACATCTGGCCGTTGACTGGAAAAACAGTTTAAGATGATATTTGATAAGATGATATCAGAATTGCGCGGGTTTACAATAGCGCGCCTGGAACATTATTTCCGAAAAAGGGATAATGCTCCCGATCCCCTTTTATTTAAGATTACAGGAAATCATGAGCATCCCCTGATTTCTGATATCAGAAAATTCAAATTAAGCAGTGACGAACAGTTGCTGTTTGCCATTGTACTTGCACCTCATCTGGATCCCGATTTTTTTCCCGGAATCATCCAGGAAGTGTTACCGGCGGGTGGCGACCTGCCAATCTTCGGGAGCGTAAAAGGCAAACATCACCGGGGGTTTATACCAACAGGCGAAACGGCGCTGTTCCTTATCGCAGGCATATCAATGAAAAAGCGTCTGAGTCTAATGAAATTGCTCAGTGAATCGGTATTGATATCTGAAGGTATTATTTCGCTGCAGCAGGTGGATGAAGGCGAACCCGCGATGAGCGGAAAACTGGTGCTACGGAAAGAAGCAAGTGAACTCTATCTCACCGGCAGGATTTCATTGCCGTCTTTCAGTACTGATTTTCCGGCACGGCTGTTAGTAACGGAACTAAGCTGGGATGATCTTGTTTTGACAGAAGATGTACTTGCCCAGGTTGAAGAGCTGAAAACCTGGATTCAATACAATGACCGCATGATGTCTGAATGGGATATGCGAAAAAAAGTGAAGCCCGGATACAAAGTCTTGTTTTCAGGCCCGCCGGGAACAGGCAAAACCCTGACTGCATCACTGCTCGGAAAATATACCGGCAGACCTGTGTTCAGGATCGACCTTTCTCAAACTGTTTCAAAATATATCGGAGAAACTGAAAAAAACCTCGAGAAGCTTTTTACCAGAGCGGAACATAAAGACTGGATTCTGTTTTTTGATGAAGCTGACGCGCTGTTTGGAAAACGTACCGATGTTAGCGATTCGCACGACCGGTATGCAAACCAGGAAGTAAGCTACCTGTTACAGAGGTTTGAGTCATTCAGCGGACTTGTAATTCTGTCTACCAACTACAAATCGAACCTGGATGAAGCTTTTCTGAGGCGTTTTAATAGTATCATAAAATTTCCGTTTCCCGATGCCATTCAGCGGCGCGATTTGTGGATAAAGGCTCTGCCACAAAAAGTGAAGCTCGAAAATAATCTTGATATTACACTGGTGGCATCAAATTACAAGCTGGCAGGCGGAAATATTTCCAACATTGTTCATTGGGTCTGCCTTGAGACCTTTAGTAAAAATTCCGACATCATCACAAAAGAACAGTTATTGCTTGGTATTAAAAGAGAGGTAGAAAAAGAAGGAAAGATTTTTACAGGCTTATCTGGTTCGAACAACAGTTTTAACGGCAGTTTAAATGATTTAAAATGAAGGCTGCACAGACTCATAACAGTAACGAATCAGTTCACCACGGTTTGGCAAGCCGCATGGATCGCCCTTTTTTTCGAGGTAACACAAGAAGTGAAGAACCATTTTTTGTTTATGCATCGGTTCAGCCTAAACTGCAAATCGGATCATTAGATGATAAATACGAACAGCAAGCTGACCGTATAGCGGATTTTGCAGTTAAAACCCCATCACCCGCAATACAACTTTATGATGATTATGATGAGGACGAAACTGTCCGAATGAAATGCAGTGAATGTGAAATGGAGGATAACCTGCAGCTGAAGCCCCAAACAGGCCGGCACGGTGGATATGCGCCAAACGGTATATCCCGTCAGATTGAAAGCACAACTGGTGGAAGTAAACTTCCTGATAATATAAACAGCGAGATGACGCATAAATTTGGGGCGGATTTTTCAGGAGTGGGCATTCACACGGGATCGGGTGCCGCCCGGCTGAATCAATCATTAAGAGCACGCGCCTTTACCTATGGGAATCAAATTTTCTTTAATTCGGGAGAGTATAATCCTGCTACCGCCAGCGGCAAATGGCTGCTTGCTCATGAGCTGGCACATGTAATGCAGCAGGGTGAAAACACAAAACGTATTCAGAGAAATGAAAATGAAGAATCAGCACCCGTTCAATACATAACATTTAGCGCAAATCACATCTATATTGCGCGCGCCTTTTTAAGAACGATGCGTGAATTGAGGCCGGAACTTTTCGAAAATCGGAGTACTCATGTTTTGGTCTATATTGAAGGAGAGGGCGCTGTAATATTCAATGCCGACGGAGATTCTGTTGATGAAAATTTTAACGTAAGTATCAATGTTGCCCCGGGGAATTATAGAATTGGCTGGTCAACACAGGGAGATTTCGTATCACTTATTGATGACGAAGGCAATTCAAGTATGGCTAACAGCCATTGGCTGTATACCTGGTTCTGGAACTTTTTTGAAATCCGTCCTGATTTCCTTGTAATTCCCGGACCGGGCAATAATCTGGGGACAGGAACGGATTTCGGAATCTCAAACGAAGAGGTAATCGAACCGGAAAGAATTCGTTTACCAGCCTGGGCGCATGAAGCGTATCGCAACATTCAAGGTCAATTACAACAACTTGAAACAAACCCATCAGAAAACCCTGAAGTTGCTGTGAACTTACCAGACCGGGTTGTGCCATGGGTTAATCAGAGAGGATCCTATCTCAATGTCTGGTACGATCAGGCCGTTGAACCGATTCGTATGAATGAAGATGAATCTTCTGAAGAACTCTTGCAAAGAGTCGCGAACACAGTGAATCGAATAAAATATGATCGATCAGCAGAAAATTCCACAAGGATTATTGATGGAGCGGATCAAACAGGATTTCAGCCGTCAAATACAGATGTTGATAGAGACGAAACATCAGCTTCTCGTGTATCTGAAGGGCCTCAGTTGTCGGATGAAGAACTTTATTCAGCTGATAGTATTGCAAATGCGTTGGCCTATGATTCTGTAATAGTAAATTATGGTTTGGCAGATTCAGAAAATACCGATACGATAATGGCTAATCATCCATCAGGTATCGCAGTTGCAGGTGCCAGTAACCGGTTAAGCATGGAACTGGATTATTCAATAGCCGGAGGAAGAATGATTGATCAGGTTGCCGCCAGGCTTCAACATATACGCTATTACTGGGAAATAATTGATGTTACTGGACTTATACCTGATGAAGGATCACAGCAAATGGAGAATAATCCTGATGAACGGGGTGAAGCGATACACCCTCTCTCGGGTGAACTCATGAGCTTTCGTCGGGATGTGGATGCAATTGCTGAAGATACATTTGCCGATATGGATGAAGCAATAAATGATCCTTATCTGATGGTAAACTGGCCATCACATGCAGCCTATCTACAGTTAGTTGGCCTTAGCAACGGTGTCCGGGCAGTTGGCAGTATAGTGAGCAGTTACATCAATTTACTAACAACCCCCAGCAATGAAATTAATGTTGGCTGGGACCGGCCTGGTGATTTTATCATACGTTGTGTAGCCTCCCCTGTTTATGAAGAAGATGCCCAGGTACGGCGGGCATCGAGCGTTGCGGCCCTGGCTGTACGTGTTGTAAATATTAATGAGCGTGCTGCTCAAATGGTACAGCATGAGGAAAACAGGCTTGAGCAGCTTCGCCAACAATTGGCTGATGCCGAAACTGATGAAGAACGGACATTTTATACACGGCTGATAGGTGAAGCCGAACGCATCAGAAATCAGGATACCATCGCAAGGATATCGGAACAGGTGAATCAGGTGAATCAGCAACGGGAAGCTCTGCGGGAATTGACCCGATTCAAACAATCCGGAAGTGAAAATATTGCCACTCTAAGCCCGGAAGCGCGATTATTAAACGCCCAACTGGAAATTTCAGGAGCATCAATTGATACTCTTCGCAGTCACTTGAATGAACAATATCGGATCTTAACGCGAATGTTGAATTTTTCCAGACGCCACCGCCGGGGCATGAATCAGGCATACCGTCCGCGTGTGGTTTTGGTATCTGAGGAGACCGGGCAGGTTTATCAATTGATTATGATGCTGGGTGAAAGTACCGGTTCAGAAGAAGGATCAAGACACTATAAACTGATTGATGTAAGCAGCCCAACTACTCAGGATCTCTATGAGGGCAGAAGCAACAAGCCAGGTATTGAGGGGCATAATGAGGCCCTTCACAATGCTTTTGTCAATTTCCGGGAAAGAAATGAGTACGGAAGGGGTACTATAGCCATTCAGCTTCCGGGTGATATTCCGGAAGGGCTTAGTATCGTTTCAACCATGCGAAGTGCACCAGGCAGAAGGGATCGTGCACTGAGGCGGCTGCAAGACCTTGCCGTTGTGGCTGAAGTAGCTGCCCTGGTTATTTCAGGGCCTGTTGGTATCGCTGTCGGGCTGGCAGGCGGAGCAGCCGGAGCTATTGTTGCTGGCGCCCGAATTCATCGAAGGTCCCGGGCAGACCGGTTTGACTGGGATTTTGCTACTTTTATGGATATATCAGCAATTGTGGGCGGTGCGGTTCCATTACTCGGAGTAACCACAAGAAGAGCAGGACGTTTTGTCTATTATACCGGAATTGCTCAAATCGGTCAGTCTGTATTGGTGATTCCAATTCAACTTGAACAGCAACTTCGGGCTATTGAAATGAATAGTGCGCTTTCTCCCGGAGAACGAGCTGCTCAGCGGGCTGAGGCTTTCCTTCAGGCAATTCGCTCTGGTATCATTACCACGATTTCAGTATCCCAAATGATGCAACAGGCTCCGCCTGAGAGACATACACGGAGACCTGAACACCGTGTATCAGATACCTCAATTACAATGGAATCGGGACGCACTTTGGAAACAGTTGCTCCGGACAGATTAATTGCTCAAAACAGGGATCAACCCGGGAATCCTGTTGAAACGAATACCTCCAGAGAACAAATCCGTTCATCAGATACTCCTGAAATAATCAGGGCACCCGACTCAAATGGCGGGCCTCAGCTTGTCACTGTTGCCCGTGAACTTGTTCAGCATCGTGACCGAATAACCGCACAATTAGAAGCATTAAATGATCCAGCCTCTCCTGAAGCCACAAGATTACGACTCGAGTTGGCCGATATTAACGAGGCAATGCAGGGTTTACGCGAGTCAGAATATGGTAATGTAAGCGCTGATCGTTTAGCTGCATTAGACCGCAATGCAATGCAATTGCTCGAGCACCTTAGATGGATGGATGACAGTGCGCCGGAAGGCTGGAGAACATGGGAGCTTGATCCAATGCCTGATACAACAGTGATGCAGGCACCGGAGCCCACTGATACAGGTTCAGCCCGAAGGATGTATGATAATACTATTCAGGCCGACCCGCTGAGAGAAGCTGCTATTTACAGAAATACAGAATCGGGAGAACTTATTATCATTCAGGGAGAAGAAACTACCGTTGGTGTTGGAAATAATGAACCTCCTCGAGGGGGGGGTAATCAACAACGTTGGAAAGAAATTTTGGGACAGGATAGAGATGTTGGTGCATGGGAACTACTCTCGCACTATCACCCACTTGACCCGGCTTCAGGTCTGACGATACCTATTCGAAATTTATTGCCAAGCGGGTCAAGTGGTGATTTCGGTGTCCTAATTACAGAATCTATTCGCGCCGGAGATTCCTATCGAACATCCCGAATCGATTACCGTATGCCGGATGGTACTATGGAGTACACTCAATTTTCATTTGTTCCTGGTACTGAAAATCCACTTGTTGTAGAATTGCCTGAGCCAGGCAGCGGTGTTCGACGGCGATTCTCGTTCGCCAGCCTCGAAGCTTATCACGATTGGGCTAATAACTGGCAAGGTGGACACGTAGATCTGGGGCCTGTAAATCCAACTCTGTCCGGGGAAGTTCAACGGGTTCGGACTCAACCCTCATCTGAATCAAATAACGTATCGGATACAGTAACAGGAGAAAATAATTCCCAGACCGATGTTCAGGTGAACACTGAAGTTACCCAGACGTTGGTTCCCGAAGCCCCCGGCCCACGACGTGAACGGCCCTCAGCACGTGCTGAACGTTTAGCCCGTGAACAAAGTATGGCTCACTTTATATCGGTACGCAGAGGTGGGCCTGAAAGCCCGCTATATTTCGGGCGGCATGGACAAACTTTTAATTCTATACTGAGTACCCTTCGGAATAAAAAATCTGAATTAAGCGATATCGGATTACAACATGTATTACCTCAATTGAATGGAGATATACTTAATCTCACGGTTGATCACTTCATTATTGATAACACGAACCTGATGCAACATCTCGGCCAAATTGTAGAAGGTCTCAGGCGTAATCCCGGAGGTGCCCGTCAGTCAGAAGGCTGGGCCTATCTTAAGGACAATATACTTGGCGGTGATGACGCTCTATTGAATTATGTGCTAACCGGCCAATTTAGATCTTCAAGTTCAAGAGGTATGGGTACACGTACCGTGGGAGCGCGCCAGCCAGATTTGGTCGAATTTGACCTTGCAAACAGAGTTGTTCATGTTACTGACTGGACAACCGGTATTATTGGTGAAAATTCACCACATAATTTTAAAACCCGGTTTTATGTCGAAGTCATGAGGAGTTTGCTTGGCCCGGATGGCCCGGCAGTTACAGGACGGGATGTCCGTATTCAACTTGACGATAGCGGTCAGGCACTTAACCCTGATAGTACTCAGAGCGGACCATTGATCGAATAACAAATTGGTGAGATGCAGTATTCAGTATTACAAAAGAATTCTAAATCATATAAATCAAATAGTCAATGAACGTTTTTCAAAACTTATGCCCCCACGAATCCATTCTGCTGGTTCTCGGAGTGGTTTTGTTTTTTGTATTAATTTTTCTGATGATATGGAAAACCATAAAAGAGCAAAAAATCGGGATTTTATTTCCGTTTTTTCTGCTGCCTGTGGTGATGATTGCCTATCCAACCGTTGGCAGTGTTCAATACAACGAAGGTAAATTTCAATTTAACACATTGCTTGCACAATACCTGGAAGGTTCCATGACCGACGAAGGAGTTGATGAATTCCGGGAGAAATATCAGATGCTGGCCCAATCATGTAAATCGAACCAAGATTCCGATATGCTCACCACATTTGCACAGGCGCAGCTTGCTACCGGGAACTATGAGGAAGCCGCACTGATGGCAGAACGAACGCTGAGCCTCAGGCCTGATAATCTGCTGGCACGTGATATTCAACTGAGAAGCCTGGTACAAAGACAACAGGAACAGGATTTCAGGGAGACAATTACCCGGCTTCATACTACTATTACAGCTATAGAAAGCGGCAATCTTGAAGGACAAAGAGCTTTGAGAGAACTAAACCTTGTGCTTTCTGATCTTGAATTACCTGAAAATATTGATACCCGGCCTGCTTTAACCATTGCTAAAGCACTTTCTTATGCCGGTGAGAAGGAGAGTGCGCTGGAAATGCTGAATCGAATACTTGAAACTCCCGGATTGAATGAACAACTTGTATCTGAGGCGCGTCAGCTAAGAGTTGAAATCCGCGCTGATAACCTTAGACTGACAGGTAATGCTGTTCATGAAGAAACACAACGAGAATTCATTCTCAACCCTGATCTTACCCGGGAAAGTTTGACAAGACAACAAATGAGAACATGGATCCGGACAGATCAGCTGCGCGAAAACCCATAATCAATATGCAAATTTACTATCGTTAAAACCCAACCGGTTGTCATGATGATTTCAGTAAAAAAAATAAATAAATAAAACCCAAAACTCACATTTATCTATGAAAAAAAGAATCAAAATTGTTCAGCAGCTTCTTAAGGAAAAAGGTTTATACACCGGCAATATCGATGGTATCGCGGGGCCAATAACCATGAGAGCCCTTGCCGGTATTGACGGTATTGACAGCAGTTTACCTAAAACCCGGCAGATTGCCACATATATTCAGATTTCAGCAAACGAACGCGGTATCGACGCCGGGCCGGTTGATGGGCTCTGGGGCCCGCAAACCAATTCGGCATTTAATGAACTGGTTTACCGAATTGAACATGGCTCGCCGCAACCGCCCTGGAGGCCAGATGAAATCGTTGTACCCAATCCGAGACATTGGCCCGTTCAGCGAACGGCCGAATTTAATTCCTTTTATGGAGAGCGGGGATCACAGCTTGTGATGATCGATTTTCCCTATGAGATGAAACTTGCGTGGGAATTAAGAACAAAAACACGCCGCACCCGATGCCATCCAAAGGTAGCCGATAGTTTACAGCGTGTACTTCAAAAGGTTAAAGACATTTATGGAGAAGATAACATCAGCCGGCTTCATCTTGACCATTTTGGCGGATGCTATGATGACAGGTTAGTACGTAATGGTTCTCTGCCTTCAATGCACTCCTGGGGAATTGCACTTGATTTTGATACATCCCGGAATCAGCTGGACTGGGGACGTGATCGCGCAGCATTTGCCCATCCCGATTATTATGATTGGTGGAACTGCTGGGAAGAAGAGGGGTGGATAAGCCTCGGCAGAAAAAGAAATTTTGACTGGATGCACATTCAGGCAGCACGGTTGCCTGAATAAAAAAATCAATCATCATTAAGTGAAATGAATGTATGAAAAGTGTATCAACCGGTTACAGGCCACCAACAGAATCAGATGTCCATGTTGCCCGGAATATGTCTCAAAACGGAAGATTTTTTGGAATACACCATGCAGCAGTACCATCTTTTTTTGTTCCGGCCAGTCTCCAGCCAAAACTTAAAATTGGTCAGGAAGGTGATAAATATGAAAGTGAAGCCGACCGAGTGGCAGATAATGTGATCAAAATGCCGGAAATTGCTATTCAGAGACATGATGAAGATGAAAAAGAAATTCAGTTGAAAACTGAGTCCGGAATTCAGATGATGTGTGACGGTTGCAGAAACGAAGAGGAAGTACAACGAAAACCGCTTATCCAGGCAAAAGTAGATAACATCCAGGCAGCATCGCCTCAGTTAACCCGGAAAATTCATTCAGCAAAAGGCCGCGGAAATTCACTGCCAGAGAACACTGCAGAAGAGATGGGATCAAAAATCGGAGCCGATTTTAGAAGGGTGCGGATTCACACTGACTCACAAGCTGTTCAGATGAACCTGGAGCTGGGTGCCCGGGCTTTTACAACAGGCAGGGATATCTTTTTTAACCGGGGGGAATTTAATCCGGAGTCTTCAGAAGGCAAAAAACTCCTTGCACATGAGCTGGTACATACGGTGCAGCAGGGTGGGATAAATAATGTGATACAACGAACTCCTGATGAGGCAATCCTGAGACAATTTGATGAGATAAGCAGGGAAATTCGTCAACATGAAGCTTTTCAGC
>SKKO01000163.1 GCA_007123715.1 Balneolaceae bacterium
AGAGACCAATATTTCTTGATGTCTTTGCCTTAACCAGTTAAAAGAACAGACGAACAGACGAACGGAGGAACCGATTAACAGAATAAGTGAAGGCGCGAAGATTTTAGCCATGTAGGCCGGAGAGCTTCTCCGGCTTGGAAAGCCCCTGAATAACAGACGAACGGACGAACCGATTAACAGAATAAGTGTGGGCAGCTTTAGCTTGAACGGATCTCCTTTTTACTGCACGGAGCAGGAATAGGAGATCCTTCCACTCCAAAAAAAAACCTGAATACAGGACTATCTCCCAAATTTATATCCAAGCCTGAGCGCAAAGTGGTTTTCATTGCCCTGGTCACGGTCGCTGTCAGGCTGGTTTGTCAGGCCCTGGCTGAAATTGAGATTGATGTTCAGGCTTCCGAATGAATAACCTGCCATAATATTGGCTGCAATAGTGAATGGATTTTCTTCAAACTCCCCGCTACCGAAATCATAATCAAAACTTGTTTTTGACCCTCCGATTGTGATATCCCCTTTACCCGATAATCCATAAAAAATTGAAGGACCGGCTCCAAAGAAAAATCCCCTGTCCCCGCCGGTCATGTATACCGCCTGAAGCGGTATTTCAAGATAATTAATTGTAAACTCTGTAATTTCAGTACCATCAAGATCATCTTTCCATTTTTTGTTTACAAGATTAACAGCAGGCTGAAAGGTAATCTTGTCACTGATTTGATAATTATAAAACAATCCAAAAGTATAACCCATAGCACCTCCTGCTTTATCGAGGCCGTCCGCAGTTGAAAAAGCCTCTCCGGGAACACCAATTAATCCACCCTGAACACCAAACTGGGCAACCGTGTCTGAAGAAATAAATAATCCTGCAATTAAAAATAAAAATAATTTCTTTTTCATAGTTACACTTTATTAGAGATTTTATATTAATTAAATAAATACATTTTATAATGTGTTTTATAAAATTTTTCGAATATATGGCAAATAAACGAATCAAAAAACAGTCTGTGAATTTTATTTAAACTTTTTTTAATCATTATCCTTATCATCTTAAATAGATCTTTCTCTCCAAATATTGAAAATATTGAAAACGAATCTTTGACTGTTATTTCAACACGTTGAGCCATATATTCACCAAAGAGTCTGTTATAAAAACGTAGTTTTCGATATGTCATCCTGGACCCTCAGATCTGTCCCGCCCCACGATTGGTTCATCTGTCTTGATGTTGACCCCTACTTTGACCATGAACACAATCCCGAAACCATTTTTGAAGAGGGGTTTACCCGACCGCTGCCACTCAGAGAGCGGGATATCATCATTACCGTTTTTTTCAATGGCGATTCTGACTCACCGGAATTTCATATCGAAACCACAGAAGATTTATCAAAAGATGAAATCGTACAGGCAAACAGTGTTTTGGCACGAATTTTCGGTTCCGGCATGGACTTAAGGCCATTTTACGACCAGGCTGGAAAAGATCCGGTTTTATCGCCTATGATAACCGAGTTTTACGGCCTAAAGCGGATGTCGCGGGCCAATCTGTTCGAAGACATCATGAACCGAATCATACAGATGCAATTATCTCATAAACCTACTGCCAAAAAAATGGCGTTTAAGGTTAGAGAAACCTACGGGACACATCTTCACCACAACGGCAAAACACTGCCTGCGTGGCCCAGGCCTTTTCAGCTTGCCAAAGCTGATCCGGCTCAAATCCGCAAACTCGGGCCAACACTTAAAAAAGGTGAATATCTGGTGGGACTCGCACAGGATATGCTGGCAGGAGAAACAGATCTTGACTTTCTCGACCAGGATGCCTCTCCCGCTGAATTTTATGACTTGATTTCCGGAATTAAAGGAATCGGGCCCACATCCGCCCAGGACTTGATGCTCTTCAGGGAACGGACTGATGCCATTTTCCCAAGTAACAAGCAAAAAAATGAAGAGAAAGGCCTCAGAAAGTGGATTATTATGAGTTATGGGGGAGATCCGGATTCAACAACGGAAAATGAATTCCAGGAGATGATCAAAAACTGGAAAGGGTATGAGGCTGTTGCAATTGAATTTATGTTTGTAAACTGGATTGTTGGCCATAAAAAGAAAAAACAATCCTGATCCCGATAACCCATAAATTAGATCAGGACTAACTATTTCAAACTTTCACAAAATCGGCTTGACAAATCATTTTCAATTCAGCACTTTTTGCATGAAATTATTTCTGCAAAGGAAACGTCTGCCAATAACATAAACTGAATAAAACATTGCTCTGATATGGAACTAGCCATACACAACTGGATGCGTGCCGAACCCGTTGAAGCCACCATTAAAAGAATTGCCGAACTCGGCTATCACAAAATTGAAATAGCCGGGGAACCCGGCGCCTACGATACTTCTAAAGTAGGCAAAATGTTAAAAGACCATGGAATGGGCTGCTGGGGTTCGGTAACATTGATGATGGAAAAAAGGAACCTGCTTGCTGCAAATCCTGATCAGCGTGCTGAATCTGTAAAATATGTGAAAGATGTGGTAAAAATGGTGCATGAGCTGAATGGAACCATGGTTTCCATAGTGCCCGGCACGGTTGGGAAAGTTGTTCCTGACGGGCGTCCGGAAGAGGAATGGGAATGGGCTGTAAGTACCCTGAGAGAGATTTATGAATATTCTGAATCGCTCGGTATTCAATTGGGGATTGAACCCATCAACCGTTTTGAAACCTATTTCATAAATCGGGGCGATCAGGCTCTGGCACTTGCAAAAGATGTAGGCCCAAACTGTGGGGTTTGCCTGGACGTTTTTCACATGAATATTGAAGAGGATGACATGTTTGCGGCCATCCGCCGCGCAAAGGGCAGGATTGCGGGTTTTCACGTTGCCGATAATAACCGCATGGCTCCGGGGATGGGGAACTTCAACTGGCCCAGGATCGTGGATATACTCAAAGAGGTTGGTTACGACGGTGCACTTTCTGTTGAATTCTGTGCACCTGTTGACCGTACGCCGGCGAATCCATACCCCAATTCAGTCGATGAAAATCCTGCAGGATTAAGTGCAGAACAGAAAAAATTTATCGAAGATCACGGAAGTACAGCTCTAACCGAGGAATTTTATTCCGAACTTACACGCAGATCAGCCGAAAAACTGTTGCCTTTGATTCAGTAAGATATATTACATCCAAAAGAAGATTTAAATGATCATACAAGATGTAGAAGCCATCTGGCTTCGTTCACCCATACCTGTAGAAAAGCAACACGTGTCCGACTTCGGCAGGCTCACCCATTTTGACATGACCCTTGTGGTTATTACCACAGAAGACGGGCTGCAGGGCTTTGGCGAGGCCAAAGCAGCCGTTGGCTCAGCCGGAATATGTGCCGCCATTGTAAGCTGTGTAAATAACGAATTAAAGCCTGCCCTTCTCGGCAAAGATGCACGGAATATCTCGCGCACCTGGGAAGAGCTCTACAACGGACCGCGCGGCCATTATGCCCTTGCAAGGGGCAGGAAATTTCCCATTCTTGGGCGTCGCGGCCTTACCATTTCTGCCATCAGCGGGATAGATACCGCTCTCTGGGACCTGAAAGGAAAAGCCCTTGGAGTACCCGTTATGGAACTTCTTGGCGGAGCATGCAGAGATACAATGCCTGCCTACGCAAGCGGGGGCTGGGCGGATGCCTGGAATATCGGTGAACAGCTCAGCAGTTATGTATCAAGAGGTTTTAGCGGAGTTAAGATGCGGGTTGGTGTAATGGATGGAACTGTTGCAAAAAGCGTGGAACGTGTAAAAGCCGCGCGCGATGCTTTGGGACCGGATATCAAAATCATGGCAGATGCTCACGGAACGTATAGTGTACCCGAAGCTAAACAGTTTTGCCGGGGTGTGGAAGATTGCAGCCTGTACTGGTTCGAGGAACCTGTGAATTCGGATAATCCAGCCGGCACGGCTGAAGTTAGGGCTTCCACGACTATTCCAATTGCTGCCGGAGAGAGTGAATTCACCTGTTTTGACATCCGTGATCTCATTGAGCACCGCGCTGTGGACGTACTGCAGCCTGATGCCGCAATCATTGGCGGGATATCAGAGGCAATGAGAGTTGGCCATCTCGCCCAGGCCTGGCAGCTTGAACTGGCACCGCATTGCTGGGGCTCTGCTTTTTCGTTTATGGCCGGAGTGACCATTGCATTCGCTTCTCCTTCCGCCACCATTATTGAATTTTCGCTCGGAGGCAACCCGATGATGTATGATCTTGTAAATGAAACCATAACGGTGGAAAATGGAATGATCGCTGCACCTGTATCCCCCGGCTTAGGCCTCACTCCCAATTGGGATTTCGTAAATGAATTCCGGCAGAATGTAGGGTGAGAAGATGGAATTTGACGGAGTAAAGATGGCACAAGCGGGATACTTGCACCATCGTGAAACCAAAATCGTGTCTCTGCCAGGACCCCGTGAAAAATACACGGATACTCTGGCAGGTCACTTGAACCCTGAAACCATAAACCTGGTACTTTGAATAATGGCAAAAGCAGTCAAAATTAATCATATCACACTTATTGTAGATAATCTCGAAAAAACAGGGGAATTTTATGAAAAAGAGCTCGGCCTCGAACTTCTCCCTGCCTTTAAATTCGATTATCCGGTACTTTTCTTTAAAATCAATGAAGATCAGCAGCTTCATCTTTCTGAATGGGATGATACTCCTTCATTCAGGGGACATGTATGCTTCCAGGTTGATGATATCAACTCCATTTTTTACAGGATGAAACAATTGGGGGCAATCGACACCAAGCCCTGGGGAAAAGTTCGCCGGTTGCCCGATGGAGCCATGCAGATGTTTGTAAGGGACCCATCAGGAAACCTGGTAGAACTTTCTTCATATCCCGATGCTGAAATCAATCCGGCTATTTTCGAAGACGACCTCTTCATGGAAGGCCTTTATGAATCAAAAAGAAATGATTACCGGGGCCTCAGGAGTGAAAATGCTTCACTTTACCATGGCAGGAAGAAAGAAGAATAGCTATTTGATCATGGTTAGGGGTTAATCAAGCGATAATACCGATGACAGATTCATAAATCGAGTAGAAGGCAGGAAGGTTTTACCCACCCCCGCAGGGATCCCTTTGGGAGAAGGAGCGAAGGTGCATGAAGTTTTTGATGTCATCTTTAGTATGGTGTTGCCCGCTTTTTGGGGCAAAATTACCGGCTGCCGATGGCCCTGCCCGGCCTGCATTAATTGTTACTTAATACTTATTACTGACGTATGAAAACTGTTTTGCTTCTCGAAACTATTGATGTAGAGGCCGACATACTCCTGAGGGAGAATTGTAAAGTGATCGAAGCATTTCCGGGGTCTGATGTGATCAGTATCGCCCAAAAGAGTTCTTTTCAAGCGATTATAACAAGAGGAAAAGGCAAGGTGAACAGGGAACTGATGAATACCTGCCCTGACCTTGTTACAGTGGCTCGCTGCGGTGTAGGACTTGATAACGTGGATGTAGCCGAAGCCAGTAGCCGAAATATCAGGGTTATCAATGCTCCAGGCTCCAATTCCGATACCATCGCTGAACATACACTCACTTTGATGCTGATGAGCCTGAGGAATGTATGGAAATCGGCTGAACGTGTTAAAGCAGGCGATTGGGCATGGAGAAACCATTATTCGGGTGACGAACTTCGCGGTAAAACGCTTGGAATTCTTGGGATGGGAAATATCGGCCAACGGGTTGCGCGGCTTGCTGTTGCGTTCGGCATGTCTGTGATTTACTGGGACAAATTCCCTGTACAATCAACTTTTAAATCCTTTTCAATGGAAGAAGTTCTAAGGCGGGCGGATATAGTAACCATCCACGTGCCCCTGCTCGATGGCACAGAAAATTTGATCGGAAAAAAGGAATTGAGCCTCATGCAGCCTCACGCTTTTTTGATTAATGCCGCAAGGGGTGCCATTGTGGATGAAGAAGCATTAATCGAAGCCCTGAATCAGGATGTTATTGCCGGTTTTGCAGCAGATGTACTGGCCAATGAACCGCCTGCAGAACATCATCCACTGGTTAACCATCCAAAAACACTGATTACTCCACATACTGGCAGCCTCACCAAAACTACCTATCGTGAAATGTGTGTATACACTGTTGAAAATGTTATCGCCGTACTCAGCGGCAAAAATCCCGATCCTCAATCAGTATTCAACAAAGATTCTCTGGTATAAATACCCTGATTATTAACAAAATGAAACTTTATAAGGGAAAACAAAGGCTTCCGGATACTATGCTGTGGTGAGGTCGGTCCACAGATTAATTCTATAGCATCCGGAAGTAAAAAACTTATGTCAGTAATAAGATTACTAATCGATCCCATTCAGCCTGATGAAGGCTGATTAATGAGTTCTTCAAAAACCTCACTGCCCACAATGTTTCTGATTTGTTTATGAGCCTCTTCAATATTCTTTTGCCTTAAGAGATCAATCACATCAGAATCCACCAAATCATACCAGGTTTGTTTTCGCCGTTCAAAATCTGAATAATTGCGTTTCATCGGTTCACGCAAGGCTTGCATCAGTGACAAAAAATGATCATACTCCTCCCCAAATTCTCTCTCAAACCGTTCTCTGAGCCTCACAGCAAGCGTGGGAGCCGTTCCACTCGTCGATATGGAGATAGTGAGCGATCCACGCTTGACGATTGAACCAAATGAGAAATTGGCATGTGGTATATCATCCATTACGTTTACAAGAATTCCACGTTCTTCTGCTTCGCGATATACCTTCTGGTTGGTATCACCGTCAAATTCAGCTGCTATCACAAGAAAAGCCCCGGCAAGATCTCCTTCCCGGTAACTCCGTGGAATCCACTCCAAGCACCCTTCTTCTGCCCATTTTTGCAGGGTATTGGTGATTCCTGGACTGATCACTGTCAGCAAGGCATCCCTTTCCAGAAGTTCACCGGCTTTACGTTCGGCTTCATGGTTGCCACCAATCAATATGGTTTTCTTTTCATGCAGCCTGGTAAGGTAAATTGGATAAACATTCATATTTTTTGATTATAGAGTATCGGGTAGCATGCATCGGGTTTTGAGATACTTTCTCATTACTTGATATTGCTACTCAATACTACTTTCTTCCATTATTGAAGTTTTGAGCAGGCAAGTGAATGCCGCACTCTGTTTTATTACTATTTTTCCAGCGTCCGGATCGCTCGCCTTCACCTGACGAAACCGGCTCTGTACATGGAATACAGCCTATCGTCGGATATCCATAATCATGTAAGGGATTGTATGGTAAATCATGTTCGTCAATATAATCCCAGACCCGGTCATTGCTCCAAAGGGCCAGAGGATTAATTTTTACCACCTGGTTTAACGGGTCCCATTCTATGATATTTGTCTCATGCCGGGTAAAACCCTGGCTCCGGCGAATTCCTGTGACCCATGCTTTTTTATCAGCCAGGTATTGCTGCAGCGGAATAACTTTCCTGATTTCGCAGCATTTGTCAGGATTCCTTCTCCAAAGTTCATCGCCATAATTCTGAGATTGTTGTTCCAGCGATAAATCTGTGTTCACAGGTACAATTTTTATTCCGAAACGCTCTTCCAGTACGGCCCGAAGCTTATAAGTTTCATCGAATAATAGATTGGTATCCAGAAAAAATATCGTGACAGGTATATTTTTAGCAACCAGCCTGTGAATCAGTAAAATACCTGACGGCCCAAAACCTGTGCCAACCACTAACTTTTTTCCGAATGTTTGAAACCCCCAATCCAGAATTTCATCCGGATGGCTGTTTTCAAAAAGTATATTAAGTTCATTCAGAACCTCTTCAGAAAGATTCCTGTTGACACTGCCATTGACATAAATTTTTTCTTCCGGAATGTGTTTCTGAATACCGTTACCTTTTATCATGTTGCTCCGGATTTTTTTGCTCAAACTGTTAAAGCTGTTCTTAATTCCGGTTTTGAATCCTGTTCAAGGATCACGGGCTCATTGTACCATGAGAGAGTATTCGCAAGTTTAGCAAGTTCCCCAATCACAATTGTAGCAGGTGAGGAGAGGTAAGCCGCTCTTTCCAGAATATTTTCCAGCGTACCTGTAACCGTTCGCTGATGCCGGTATGTTGCTTTTTCTACTATGGCAATCGGTGTATCGATTGGCCTTCCAAGGAGAACGAGTTGGCTGATAATCAGTTCAAGATTTTTCATCCCCATCAGAATCACAAGAGTTTCGGAATGGGCTATATGTTCCCAGTTCCGAAAAAGTTCTTCTCTTTTATTTGTATAGCCGGTTACTACAGTAAAAGAACGGGCAATACCTCTGTGGGTTAATGGAATACCGGCATATGCAGGCGCAGCCAGCGCACTGCTGATGCCCGGTACAATTTCAAAAGGTATTTTTTCTCCGGCCAGGGCTTCGCATTCTTCTCCTCCCCTGCCAAATATAAAGGGATCGCCACCTTTCAGCCTCACTACTGTTTTGCCCTCATTCGCTTTGGCAATAAGTATCCGGTTAATCTGATGCTGTGAGACCGATGGCCTGCCTGGACGCTTCCCTACGTAAATCCGTTCAGCGTGCTCCTGTACATAGCTTAATATTTTCGGGTTTGCGAGGCGGTCATAAACAATTACCCCGGCACTTTTCAGTACGTTTACAGCCCTTATTGTTAACAAATCAGGATCTCCGGGACCGGCACCGACAAGATAAACTGTACCTTTATGTGGAAATAATTGTTCTTTCATTACTTTTTTTATGCTTATTCATTAGTTGAAAATTCAATTTTTAGAATATTGGTTTTAAGGTCTTATCAGGCAGCTTCTTCTCCGGGCTTCCTGATTCCCTTTCGCTCCCAGTAATCGCCGAAGGATTCGTTATTATGACGGTAAATTTTGTATTCTTTAAGTAGCGTATGCACTTCATTCACCAATTCTTCAAAAGGCACCAGCTCTTTGAACAATGTATTGAGCCGGGTACCGGACGGGTCACCGCCAACAAAGATGGAATATTTATTCAGCGACTGACCAACAAAACCAATATCTGCCACATAGGGGCGGGCACATCCATTTGGGCAGCCGGTCATCCGAACGGAAAGTTTTTCATCCTCCAGTTCCAGCTCTGTTATTACCTTTTCAAGTTCGCTGATGATCTCTGGAAAAACCCGCTCCGATTCGGTTATGGCCAAACCGCACGTAGGCATTGCCGGGCAGGCCATTGAATATTTCTGCAGATTTGGCAAATCATCTCCCCAGGCAACTCCATAGCTATTTAAAAGTAATTCTATACCGTCTTTGTTTGATTCTTTGATGTTGGTGAGCAGTATGTTATGATTAGGCGTAAACCTTACTTCCGGTCCATATTTCCCGGCTATTTCACGCAGTGCTGTTTTTAAACGGTGTTTCTCATCGTCTTTTATCCTTCCGTTTTCGATGGAAAGGCCAAGAAACCAGTTTCCGTCCTGTTGCCTGTTCCATCCCAGATAAAGATCCAGTTCAAATTCCGGCATATTCCTGAAAGGCTCCAGTTCATAACCTAGGCGGGACTCCAGTTCTTTTCTGAATTTGGCCACTCCCCAATTATTTATCAGGTATTTCATGCGTCCCTGTTTACGGTCTTCACGGTTGCCAAAATCGCGCTGTACTGATACAATCCCTTTCACAACCTCAAGAATATTGACTGCAGATGTATATCCAAGATGTTTACCAAGAAGGGGAAACGTATCTTTCTTGCGATGGTTCATCCCCATGCCGCCTCCGGCTATCACATTGAAACCCTCGATATTATTTTCATCATCGAACAGTGCTACGAGGCCAATATCCTGGGTATAGATATCAACACTGTTATCTCCCGGCAGTGCCACACCGATTTTAAATTTTCGAGGCAGATAGTTATTTCCGTATAATGGTTCAACCTCTTCACTGCCTGAATAAACTTTTTCGCCGTCAAGCCAGATCTCGTGGTAGGCATTTGATGCCGGAGCCAATTCATCCGAAAGCAGGTCGGCAAATTGCTGCACGGCTGACTGCCGCCCATCAATATCGGGTGCCGGAGTTACCATCACATTTCTCACAATATCACCACAGGCACCCACAGTGGTTAAAAGTACGTCATTCAGATCCTGAAGCGTTTTTTTCAATTCTTTTTTTATGATTCCATAAAGCTGAAAAGATTGGCGTGTTGTAACTCGTATGGTGCTGTCACCGTAGCGGTCGGCCAGGTCATCAATAGCCATATACTGGCCTGCAGAAATTTTTCCTCCGGGTATCCGGCCCCTGATCATAAACATCCAGTGCCTGTTCCTTCCTTTACGCCGGTCACGGTCATCCTGTTGATACGAACCATGAAATTTCAGTATCTGATATGCTTCTGTACTGATGAAAGGATCATCGTTCTTCATTTCATCAGCCAACGGGCCGCGAAGGTAATCGCTATTTTCTTTTATGATCTCTACTTTGCTTTTTTTGCTACTCATAATTTCTTTCACCTTAAACCTCCGGGGTTATAAATAGTCCGGAGGTTTTTTTACTGTAAATATTGGGTTTCAATTATCGTTCTATCGGAGCTTCGATAAGATTGCCCCATTCGGTCCAGGAGCCATCGTAATTTCGAACATTTGGATATTCAAGGAGTTCATTCAGAACAAACCAGGAATGGGCAGAGCGCTCACCGATTCGGCAGTATGAGATGATCTCCTTGCCCGGCGTGATGCCTTCTCCTTCATAAAGAGTCCGGAGTTCACTGAAAGATTTGAATGTACCATCTTCATTTACCGCTTTTGACCACGGAATATTCCGGGCACCGGGAATGTGCCCTGCCCGCTGGGAAAGTTCATCAAGGCCGGGAGGTGCAAGAATTTTGCCCGTGAATTCATCGGGCGACCGTACGTCCACAAGCCCATGAGAGTCACTGCCCAGCGTTTCAGCAACATCATCGCGGAAAGCTCTATATTTTTTATTAATTTCGCCGATTTTGTATTCTGTTGGCTCGAAAGCTGGAATTTCGGTTGTCAATTCCCGGTTTTCATCTTCCCACTTTATTCGTCCGCCATCTAAAATTCGCACATCTTCATGGCCATAATATTTAAGAAGCCAGTATGCCCAGGCGGCAAACCAGTTGTTATTATCTCCATACAGAATAATGGTAGTATCATTTTTTATTCCCGACCGCGAAAGAAGCGCCTCGAAATCTTCCTTTGAGGCGATTGTTCTGCGAAGTTGATCCTGAAGTTCGGTTTTCCAGTTCCAGCCGGCTGCTCCGGGAATGTGTCCCGAGTCGTATGACCGGGTATTCACATCTACTTCTACAAAACGGATAGTGGTATCATTGAGATGTTCTGCTGCCCATTCAGTAGTTACCAGTGATTTGTGTTGAGTAATTGTTGCCATTTTATTGCTTTGTGTTTATTTGTTTGTGTTGAAATGTGATTTCACAAAGCCCGGTCTGACACAGAAAGAAAGGCAGTAATTTCTCTTAAAAAAGAAAAAGCCCGCTGTCTGTATCAGGCAGCGGGCTTTTTAAGAAAATCCGTTTATTTATTTAGAATTTCATGAAGCATCCCTTCCACTGCCTATTATCATACACATACAGCACATCATAGTTGTGCAGGCGTGCATCATACAACAGTTAGCGGACTTGGATAAGTGGTGGTTCATGAATTTCTTTTTGTGTACCAGTGATTTAACTGAACTGATAGAGATTAGCAAGAATCCTCTTTTAAATCAAAAATCTTTTTATAAAAATATTTTAATGTTCAATTTTCACTACAAAAGCATATTTAGATTATAAAAAAGCGCTTTTACTAATGAAAAAAGAGCGAAAGTTTTCGGAGTAGGTGGGCTGTTTTTACTGGGCCCCTTATCTTAGGTAAACCGGTTTCTGCGCAAGTTTGAATTTTTCTCAACCCAAATGCGGTTATTTTTTTCGAGACTCAACGCCCCTGAAATGTATACCACACTCGGTCTTTTCAAGATTTGCCCACCTTCCCGAACGTTCATTAGAGGGGTCTTGCGCAGGGCTTGTACAAGGGATACATCCAATGCTGGGATATCCATCATCATGAAGCTGATTGTATGGCAGTTTATATGCATGAATATATTCCCATACTTTTTCTGCACTCCAGTCAGCAAGTGGATTTAATTTATAGGTGTTATTTATGGCATCCCATTCAATTTTTTCAATCTTGCTTCGGGCTGAAGATTGCGAGCGCCTCAACCCGGATATCCATGCTTTTTTATTGGTAAGATATTTTTTGAGGGGAAGTACTTTACGCAAATGACAACATTTGTCAGCATCCTTACTCCAAAGGCTGTCGCCAATAAGCGCTGATTGCCCGGTTAAAGTCAGAATTGGCGAAACTGTTTCAATTTCGATTCCGAACTGTTTTTCAATTTTCTTCCACAAAGAATAAGTTTCATTAAAAAGCAGGTTTGTATCAAGACAAAATACTTTTATGGGCAGACCAAGCTCAAAAAGTCTGTGGAGTATTACCAGCCCGGATGAGCCAAACGCCGTGCCTGCAACAATTTCATTTCCAAATGTATTGTGACCCCACTGCAAAAGATCATCTACAGTTTTATCACTGAAAAAATCATTCAATTCTTCAATTTCAAATGATGCAGGTGTTTCTTTGTCTGAAGAAATTTTGATAGATAATTCTGAAATCATTGAGCACGAATGGTTTTATAATAACCCTATTACATTATCCCGGATACAGGTTAGTGTTATTTATTTGGATAAGTCTTGGTTAGTTGCTTATATCAGATTAAAATAGAGCAATACGTTTACTAATTTGAAAAGTAGCGTCCTGACGCATGCTATGCAACTTTATCTGCTATATTTTCGTATAATAAAATTATGTTCACCTTCCTCCGGATTAACTATTCTGATTATCAACGTTCCATCATTTTGTACATCTTTACGAACTACGATGCCCTCAGATAAAAGAAGTTCATAATTCTCACCCGGCTCAAGATTCTTCACTATAAATTGCAGAAGAGTTTGCCGGGGTGAAGTGATTGTTCCGTTGCTTAAAATATTACCTTGTTTATCCCATGAATGAACTAAAAGCTCGCTCTCTCGATCTGAGAAAACCTCGAAATCTTTAGCTATCTCAGCTTCAAACGGAAAAACCTTGTAACGGTACGTACCATCCGGTAACAGCTTTGTTGGAATACCGGTATACAATCCTTCAAATTTTCCGGCAAGAACCACCCTTTCACCCCCGTGATACAGCCATCCGGGAATGTTATTATCATACGTATTACGTGCCTGGTAATAAACAGGACGATATGCTTCGCTGGCAATATGTCCATGCTCGTTCCTTAAGAAAGACAGATATGTGATCCCGGCCTCAACCCAGTCATCCAGCCCTACAGCAGGAGGCGTCCAGGTTTGTACAAATGGCTCAAAGCGAATACCATCTTCAGAAACAGCATAACTCACTCCCTTTCCACCAGCAGAGGGATAGAGCGCGAACCGGGAATTTTCCTGTTCATAGTACGCGGCAAGGTGGCGATGCGTACCCATTTCATAAACTTCCCGGAGCTCCCACTGCAAACCGTCATGCGATGTATATGCTGATATATCAGTATTGCCTGGCCCGATACAGTATAAATAATAGTCGCCATTCACGTAAACTACATCAGCGTCTTTGCACATGACATCATCAATTACAGCCTTATCATTTTCCCAATGAATCCCATCCCTGCTTTCTATGTGCTTTGTGATCCACCGTCCATGGTTTTCAACGGTGTACCAGCCGCGGAAGACCCCGTCAATTTTTAAAACAGAAATTTTCTCGTTGCTTGCGTACCTGCTGTCCGGCACAAAAACCGGATTATTCTCATATTTTTTCCAGGTAATTCCGTCACTGCTCTTTGCAAAACCATATCCTTTGCCGCGCTGTATGTTATCCCTGATGCGGTACCACATCAGGTATTCGTTCTCCTCTGTTTTCATCACAGAATGGCCGCCAACCCAGTTTCCTTCTTGCTGGGTTACATCAGGCAGCCTTGGCAGCACCACATAATAGGGCTGTGGAGATCGGGTCCATTTACCCGATTCTACATAATACCCGGAAGACTGAACCGAAATATCATCGAAATATAGCATGGCATTGCTGTTGGCATCCGTTTTCAAATAGATGGCAAGAGCGCCTGGCTGAATGGCCGAAACCCCTGATTGTTCTACTATACGTTCTCCGCTATGATGATTGGTTATGGAAGCAGTAAAACGGTTCCGCTCGTCAAGCGAAATCTCCAGTTTGTAGACTTCCCCCCCAGCAATTGAACTTACTTCTTTTACCGGCATTTCCCATTCATCTGCATCAATCTGGATAGCTGCACCCGTGGAGTTTATCTGAATACCAGAAAAAAAATCGTAATCCTGCATCATGTAGAAACCGGCTTTCCATGAGCCACTCTCATCTTCTGTACGAAACAGGATGGAGGCTGTAAACGGTTGTGCCAGGTAAAATGCATTACTCAGCATCAGCCATTCGTGCTCTTCACCACCTGCGGTCCACCTGAGGGAATAACGGCCGGAGACCGGGTTTTCATCGGTTACATCAAATCTGGGGCGTATAAACTCTGTTGAACTTCCTACATAATTCGGACGAAAATTTTGCCAGTCGGCCGTTTCGAAACCATCCTGATTTCCCGGACTCAAGCCTGCTTGCCGGCCATGAAGTAAAGTTGCAAATCCATACATTTGAATTGCAGTTAAAATGAGTAAAATCGAAATCTGACGAATCATCATAAATTATATTTGTCTTGTGTTTTCAATAAAATACCTAGTTTTCGGTAATGTCCAGCGATAGGATCCACTCAACCATTTTGCCGGCGTCTTCCTCGCTCAATTCAGGGTGGGCCGACATCGGAACTTCACCCCAAACTCCTGAACCGCCCTGAATAATTTTATCTGACAAATATTGAGCTGCACCGTCTGTGTTGTGGTAACGGCGGGCTATTTCAATATAAGTTGGCCCGATGGAGGGCGTCGTTGTATGGTGACATGCCCTGCAATCAAGCGTTGCCACTAAATTTCTTCCCTCCTCAAATTCGGATTCGGTTTGATGGCCTTCCGGAGCTGTTTCGGTTGTCTTCACATCTGTTAATTTCCGTGGAGCTGCTTCAGGGTTATAATCAATTCTCGACAAGCCGGAGTCCGGGTTCTAGGTAAACCACCCTTTACCATACTCCAGAAGATATAATTTACCGTCAGGCCCGATCTCCATATCCATGATGGCATTAAACGTAGTGCTGTTCATAAATGGCTCCATCCTGTCGTAATCGCCTTCCGTAGTCATGGTAACCAGTTTAATCCAGTCTCTCATCCACTCATATATAAAAAGTTTGCCGCTCAGATAATCGGGCAGTCGTGATTCGCCCGGATAGAGTGAAGAATTGAAAACCGGTCCGGCCATTGCGGTTCTGCCACCGGAACCGAGCTCCGGGAATTCATCAGAAACCGAGTAGGGATACCAGATAAATGCCGGTTGTGCAGGTGGCAGCTCCCTGATTCCAGTATTATTTGGAGAACGATTAATCGGCCGTTCCGGGTCAAAAACCGGCCCCGGCGTTCCGGTATTAAAATCGAACTCATTATATGGATAATTATCACCCACAAAAAACGGCCATCCGAAATGCCCGGCTTCCCTGGCCTGGTTAAATTCATCATATCCACGCGGCCCGCGAACGCCAATACTGTCATTTACCGCATCCGGGCCAACATCACCCCAGTAAAGAAAACCCGTTTTTTGGTCAACAGAAATCCGGTACGCATTACGTGTGCCTTGAACATAAATTTCAGGCCGTGTTTTTTCCATCCCAACCGGATATAGGTTTCCTTCTGGTATTTGATATGTGCCATCGTCATTTACTTTAATACGAATAATTTTCCCCCTGAGGTCATTCGAATTTCCCGAGGTTCTGCGGGCATCATACTGTACAAATCCCGGCCTTTCGTCTATCGGGGCGTACCCGTCCAGAATGTGCACCGAACCAGGCTGATTAAACGGGGTGGCGTTATCACCTGTAGAAAGATAGAGCAGCCCTTCGGCATCAAATGCGATAGATCCGCCTGTATGACAGCAAATATGCCTGTCAGAATAAAATTCCAGCACGGCAACTTCAGAATCCATGTCCAGTACATCATTTTCAAAAACAAACCTTGAAAGCCGGTTCACGGAAGTATCGGCGGGGGAATAAAAAATAAAAACGTACCCATTTTCATTGAAATTCGGATCGGCCTGAATCCCCAGCACACCTTCTTCCGGGTTTACACCTGGCGCATCGGATGTATAATAAACATCCAGAAAACCAACCTCACTCAAAGTGGAATCCTCATGTTTGTAGAGTAGAATTTCACCTCGTCTCTGGGTAATCAACACATCGAGGTTGGGAAGAATCGTCATTTCAGTCGGCTCAAAAAATTCACCGGTAACCAGTGGTGTTTTGACAAACTGGTATTCGGGCGGCACGCGTTCTGTGCTTGCTTTCGTATAGTCAAGTTTCCGGTTTCGGCCAATTGCGTACCTGATACCCCCCAACAGGTGCTGCAGAAATGCTTTCTCGGAGTACGATTCGCTGGTATGACCCAAAGCTGTATAAAATGACCTTCCCCCATCAAAATCATGGTACCACGATACGGGGCGATATCCCATTCGGGTGCCCCCTTCAACCGTATTCTCATCAAGGGTAATAAGCACAGTTACATTTTCATTCAGATCCCTGAAACTATACCATTCATCGGTGCGGATCCATTGATCCGGCAGATGCCGGGTGGAGGGATGCCGTTTATTTACGATGTTAAGAGCTGCTTCCTGAACTGGAGGGTGATCCAGGAAATACGCCCCGACAAGCCTGTTATACCAACCCCAGTGATATTCCGTATCCGTTGCAGAATGGATACCCGCAAAACCACCACCTGCCTGAATATAGCGCTCAAAATCCGCCTTCTGGTAATGATTGAGAACCCCGCCGGTAGTATTGAGAAAAACGACCGCCGCGTAGTTCTGTAAATTTTCTTCGTTGAAAAATGCTGCGTTGGTGGTAGTATCCACACGAAATCCGTTTTCCTCACCCAGTTTTTGAATGGCCGCAATTCCATCCGGAATGGAATCATGATAAAAACCGGCAGTTTTTGAAAACACCAGAACATTGGGTGTCTCTCTGCTGCATGATGAGATGAAAAGCAATGAAATGATTATAATGAAGAAGAGGTACTCCGGTAAAATTTTTGAAAACATATTTTGGGTCTGCAGATTCTATTTCATGATACTTGTTTAAATGCATAAGACATTTCAATTTTTAACAACCCTGCCGCTTAACCATCAGGGCTCTCCAGACTGAAAATTTTCTCCATCAATTTCCATTTTTCGCCCGGACCCGAACCCGGCAGCGGCTTCTGATATTTCCACATCAGATCTTCCCATTGCTGGACTACAGGGTTAGCCATATCCATGTCACCTTTTTTCTCAAAACTAAAATCATCCGTTACATCCATAATCATGAACAGCCTGTTCCCGAACCTGTAAATATCCATCTTCAGGATACCTGAGTCGAAAATACTCTGTTCCACCTCCGGCCAGATCTTTTTATGATGTTCTTCATATTCGCGAATCAAATCCGGATTTTCTTTCAGGTCGAGAGTGAGGCAGTAGCGTTGCATCGGTATTTAAGATTAAACGGCAATTTGTGATACGGTAACATTGTTGTGCTTTCTGCTGATGATTCCATATATCGCGATGATAATAAAACAGAGAAGCGGAACCCAAAAGGAGATCCCGATATTGCCGGTCAAATCGGAGATATACCCCTGTAATGGGGGCAGCACCGCACCGCCTCCAATTGCCATAATAAGACCGGAACTTCCGATTTTTGTATCCTGTCCAAGTCCCTTCGATGCCAGTCCGAAAATGGTAGGAAACATGAGCGACATGAAACCGGAAATGGCCACCAGCGCGTAGACCCCGGCATAACCACCGCCGGTAATAACCATAAACGTAGATATCACTCCAAGCACTGCTGAAAGAATCAACAGGTTTTCAGGCCTGAAATACTTCATCAAAAAGGTATTGATAAACCTGAATACGGTAAATACAACAAGTGCGGCAATATAGTAACTGGCAGCGGCAGCCTCCCTGAGTCCCAGTTCTGCCATCACGTAACGAATGGTAAACGACCACACACAAATCTGGGCTCCCACATAAAAAAACTGAGCAATCACGCCCATTACATAATTTTTATTTCTAAAGAGCCTTCTCAGTGTTGGAAGCAGGTCAATTTTGGGCGATTCATCCGAGCCTTTTGGCATTTTAGTAATCGCAATCGCAACCCACAAAAGCAGCAGCAACAAGCCGATGGTTACATAAGGGCCCATCACTGCCGAAAGTTCAGCCTGCTGGATGCTTGTGAGCTGTTCGGGTGTCATCATAGCCCTTTCCTCGACACCTGCAATATCCAGATGAGAGAGAATGAAAAACTTGCTGATAACAACACCCGAGATCGACCCGATCGGGTTAAAAGATTGTGCGAGGTTGAGGCGCCGGGTCGCGGTTTTGGGATCACCCATAGCGATGATGTAGGGATTGCAGGCAGTTTCCAGTATCGACAGCCCACCTGCGAGTATGAACAGTGCAGCAAGAAAAAAACCATAATGCATCACGATGCTGGCAGGATAGAAAAGGATGGCACCGATCACATACATCGCCAGTCCCAGCAGCACCCCGGCCTGGTACGTAAACCGCTTAATGAAAATGGCTGCAGGAAGTGCAAGACAGAAATAGGACCCATAAAAAGCGATCTGTATCCAGGCTGTCTCAAAATCAGACATACTCATAATCCTTCTGAAGGCAGACAGCAGGGTATCCGTTAAATTATTGGCCAGGCCCCACATAAAGAAGAGGCTTGTGATAAGAATAAACGGAAGAAGCGGCGTTAGTATCCTGCTCTTTTTGCCTATACCTGAATGATTATTTTCCGGCATATATGTATGTTTTTAAATTATATGATAGATTAAAAAGTAGCATCATGACCTCAATGCCCGGTCAAGATGCACATAACCGCCATCCACGTAGATATGCTGTCCTGTTATGTGGCCCACTCTGGGTGAAGCCAGGAAAACGGCAGTGTCCGCAATTTCTTCGGGTGTAGTAAACCGATGTCCCAATGGTATCCTTTTTTCAATACTTTTTCTTTTTTCCTGCGGATTGTCAAAATTTTGGCCAAGCCAGCTTTCATATTGCGGCGTCATAACCTCGGATGGAACAATCGCATTGACCCGTATTCCGTATTTAAGGAGCTCAACTGCCCACTCCCGGGTTAGTGCAAGCTGAGCACCTTTGGATGCCGCATAACCGGATGTACCACCTTGTCCCGTTACAGCTGTTTTGCTGCTGATATTGATAATCACCCCCATGTTTCGCTTCAATTCCGGCAGGCACGCCTGTGCCATGAAATAGTAGTGATGAAGATTTTGTTGTAGTGAGTGAACAAATTGTTCGGGCAGCCCCTTTTCAAGGCTAACCGAATCATTGGTTCCCGCATTGTTAAAAAGTCCGTCAATACGGCCGGCTTTCTCCAGGATTTCATCAACTGTTAGTTGGCAGCACTCTGATGAATCAAGTTCTCTGGCAATCAGATGGATTTTCAACCCATTACTGTGAAGGGCTTTTTGCAGCATTTCAGCGGCATCTCTGTTTCTATCTACAATTACCGGTATTGCACCTTCTTCGGCCAGCCTTTTTACAATGGCTTCACCGATCCCGCTTGCTCCACCCGTAACGATCATCACCTTGTCAGCCAGATTCAGATCCATAATTGTGATTGGTTAGTGTATAAACATCTTAGTGTCATGTCAAGCATAAAAGTCCGGGTAAAGGAAGAAAGTCATCGGACGAGTTTTTAGGAAAAATGACTCATTTAAGATAATTGAGATAATCCTAGGTCGATTCGCCCGCCTGTCCCTATGGGGATGACTCCCCTGCCAATTTACTGTTGACACGACATTAGTTATCCAGGTCAATATCGTAAAATTTTTCAGCATTATTCCCAAGTACATCCTGTTTTTCATCGGCAGAAAAACCTGCCATATAATTTTCGATGACCGAGTAAACTTCACCATATGAACCGGCCAGGAGACAAACCGGCCAATCCGATCCAAATAATAATCTTTTGGCACCAAAAATCCCGAAAATAAAATCCATATAAGGCCTTAAATCTTCCGGTGTCCAGTTTTGCCAGTCGGCTTCGGTCACCATTCCTGAAATTTTACACGATACATTTTCGCTTTGGGCCAGTTCTTTCATTTTCGACTGCCAGGGCTCGAAAACACGATCGTTGATAGAAGGTTTTGCGAGATGATCGACTACAAATTTCTGATCCGGGAATCTTCGCACCAAATATAGGGCAGCATCCAGGTGTCGCGGATAAATGAGGATATCGTAGGTATATTTGTATTTTTGAAGAGTACCAATCCCACGCAAAAAAGCAGGCTCAAGCATCCTTTCCGGTTCTTCCGCCTGAAGAATATGGCGAAATCCAGCCAGTTTTTGAAAGCCTGAAAGATCAGCCAGCCTTTCTTCAAGATTATCACTCCACAAATCTATCCAGCCCACCACTGCTTTGATAAACGGGTAAT